>CAZMDX010000181.1:0-13219 GCA_964564805.1 uncultured Pseudoalteromonas sp.
CTTAAGTGGTTGTTCGTAGACCCTCTTAAGCGGGAGGCGAATGATACGCGGTTCCCATTTGATGTCAACAATTTAATTAAAATTCTTTTTAACTAAACCTTGCTACATCCCGCAGCAACTATACGTTTACCGTACATGCAACACTGAGGATTAACCTATTGTGTTGCGAGTGACCTAAGCGGTCTCCCTTGAAGCGAGGGCGCATTATAGATACATCAGATTCCTATGCAAGCCCTAATTTACAATTAACGTTTAACTGCTTATTAATTGCTCAAATACACAAAACAGCTCTATTATGGTTAAAAATCAATAAAAGGATTGCTGATACTCAGTCTTACTGTTGCGAAAAACATATAAATGAGTACCATAAGTTTGCTTTTAATCTTATAACTATAAAATCTTTCTAGGTAGAGCCACATGAATCCATCTTTTATTATGAATATCTTTGTCACAGTCATTTTCGCTATTGTTCTTTATTTCATTTTGCCCATCGTCGCCACTGGTATGTCTTTTCAATTATCTGCAGTAATCGGCGTCTTAATCGGTGGCATATTTGTACCCGCTTTAATAAAGCTGTTTCCAGCTTCTGGTATATCAAGTAATCAAGACTCAACAAGTGAAATATCTACTCTTTATGTTGGTAACCTTCCCTACCGCGCTGATGAAGATGCAGTACAAGAACACTTTGAACAACAAGGAACGGTTGTATCTGTTAGGTTAATGAAGGATCGCCGCACTGGAAAAAGAAAAGGCTATGGGTTTGTTGAGATGAATGCTGATAGTGCAGCCAAAGCAATTAAAAATTTAAACGACTCAACATTTCAAGAACGAACTTTAAAAGTTCGACTTGCCAAAGAAAAAATTGAAGAAGAGTAAACTTTTTGAGCAACTAAAAAAGCCAGCGTGATGCTGGCTTTTTTAGTTGCTATTAATTAGATGACTAAGATTACTTTTTTGGTTGATAACCTACAGGCAAATTGTCTACCAGTTTTTGATTGAAGATATTAAATCGATTAATAGCAGATATTAAATCTGGTGTTGCCACGTCCTCTCCTAGTCTGTTAATCAATTCGTTAATTATATTTTCATAAGACTTATTATCTTCTAGTTGCAAACTTGATCCATCTAGCACGTTTAACAATTTATTTAGATAATCAGTAACTGGTTTAACTGCCTTTGCAGGGTTGGAATCAACACTATCTTCATCAAATCTAGAAACTGTTTCATAAGCTTTAATTACTTCAGTATTTTCTATTTTTGTAAGCTGTAACGCAAAACTGGACAACTCTTGTTCGTCAAACCCCAACTCTAATGCTTGCTTAAAAGCAGTCTCGATATCACCATTAAAAAATTCTTCCGCAAGTTCATTTGCATCTGATACTAGTTGGCCAATGGCTTTGAGTTCTTCTTGAGCTAACTCACCTCTAACCGAAAACGAGAATGAACTCTCCTGATAAAAAAATACATTTTCTTCTGTTATGGTAGTGCTGGATTTTGATTCTTGAACCTGATTAGCCTTCAGATCTGGTTTTTCTATTAAATCAATGTCCGAGGTTGCTATATTGTTTACAACTGGAGGTACATCGTTTTTAAATGGTTTTGACACTTCTACCCTTTCAACTTGAGGTGTTTCTTTGGAAAGTTGTTGTGCTTGCTTTTGACTAAATTCAATTTTTTCAAAGTCTTGAAATGTAATATTTACACTGTCGCCGTCTCTTGTGGTGATACTTAGCTGACCTGATTCTTGATTCACTATAGATTC
The DNA here is from genome assembly GCA_964564805.1 of uncultured Pseudoalteromonas sp. Classification (GTDB taxonomy): domain Bacteria; phylum Pseudomonadota; class Gammaproteobacteria; order Enterobacterales; family Alteromonadaceae; genus Paraglaciecola. The sequence goes on from CAZMDX010000181.1 coordinate 1,763, forward strand.
GCTTATCGTGTTAACAAAAGAGTTTGTTGGTTTTTGTGCTTCTGAAACGTCTGGCTCTAAAATATTGCGCTTTAAATTAGCAATACCTTCTTCAACTAGGCTTTTACTATTACTAATTCCATTGGCGATTTCTTCATTCATGAAACCTGCTAAATCTTGTTCTGCTAGCTTTATGCCTTTTAGCACACCAGATGAAGCTTGGTCAAAAAGGCTATTCAATTTGTTTAGGTCAGCCCCTCTATTTTGAGCATTTTTTATTGCTCCACCTACAAAGTTAAGAACATTTTTTGCAATTTTCTCAAAATCGAATGCTGTAGCTTCGTTACCTATTGTATCGGGATCAGAAAAATTGGGTTTTTGTCTATCAACTACCAAGTTATCATTTAACGAATTCGAATATATCCGCGCCCCTAGAGAAGTGCTGAAGCTGAACTTATCTATTTTTTGCGACGATTGATCATTTTGTCCACTTATGGCTTGTTTTAGACCAGTTTCTCGTAATTGGTTCTGAATGCTGTTTTCATTGCCCAAGTGTTGTGGCTTATCGCCCAAAAATGCTTTTATTTGATTAATGTTCATGGGAGATTCCTCACTATCTTGACAATCTAACTACGCTTAGCTCATTTAATCGGCAACTTCTGCTAAATACTTTAGCTTAATTTATATAAATATTATTATTAACAGGATGTTTAAGTTTTCTTAGACATTGCAGAATGTGTAAAAACACTTTAACTTGCGCGGTTTTATCCCCCCTAATGATTGAGGCAATACATGCGGCCAACTGATATCCAGGCAGACAACTATGTTGAACAACTAAAAACCAAAACAAATATTATTAAAGACAGTTTTGCTCAACTTCCTATGCCTGCATTAGAAGTATTTGAATCAAAACCTTTGCACTATAGATTACGTGCGGAGTTTAGGCTGTGGCATGATGGTGATGATTTACACCATGTTATGTTTGATCAAACTACAAAAGAAAAATATCAGGTTCATCATTTCCCTCCAGCTAGCAAGCTTGTCAATGATGTTATGGTCAATATACTTTTGTTACTTAAGGAAAATGAAGCAGCACGAAGAAAGCTTTTTCAAATTGATTACTTAGCCACACTCAGTGGTGAAATCGTCGTATCTTTGCTCTATCACAAAACATTGGATGAGGTCTGGACTCATGAAATGCGACGTATACGAACTGCGTTAAGACAAAAATTTAAAATAGATATAATTGGTCGTGCAAAAAAGCAAAAAATCATTCTTGATAAAGATTATGTAACTGAGAAATTATTAATTAATGAACGCAGCTTCACGTTTAAACAAATAGAGAACAGCTTTACTCAGCCCAATGCACAAGTCAACGTTATGATGATCGAGTGGGCATTAGATATTACTCAAAATAGTGAAGGTGACTTACTCGAACTTTATTGTGGTTCAGGTAATTTTTCTGTTCCCTTAGCGCAAAATTTTGAAAAGGTATTAGCGACAGAAATATCCAAAACATCGGTAGCAGCAGCTCAAGATAATATTGTGCAGAATGATATAAGCAACCTTAAAATCGTTCGTATGTCGAGTGAAGAATTTGTTCAGGCACAGCAAGGAGTGCGTGAATTTCGTCGTTTAGAGGGTATTAACTTAGCTGATTACCAATGCAAGACCGTGTTAGTTGATCCTCCTCGTGCGGGCCTAGATGACGACACTTTGGAAATGGTTAGCCAATATGAAAATATTGTGTACATTTCGTGTAATCCAGACACTCTGAAACTTAACCTGGACATGCTATTACACACACATTCCGTCAAAAGGTTTGCGCTATTCGACCAGTTTCCTTACACACATCATGTGGAGTGTGGTGTTTACTTACAAAAAAATTAACTAATCAGTGAGCAGAAATGGATTAACTCGAAGTTTGATCGGCTTTAGCTTGTAAAGCACCATTAACGACAAACCTTAATTGTAGTTTCACACGCTCTGCCACATTAGCTTTTTGCTCATCGGAGGCATCAAGTGCTTCCGCACCGGCGCTAAACACTAATTTTACCATCGCTTCGGCTTGTAGATCAGCAATGTTGTATGGCAAACCCGTGGTAGACATAGTGTAATCAGTTAATTCGACATTAAAATGTTTTATTTCGCGCAATACCGCAGCTCTAAAAGCCATTGAAGTACCTGTGTGTTCACGTAAAAGTAGACGAAAAACATTGTTGTTAGCCGTTATAAATTCCATAAATGTATCTACTGAAATATTAATTACACCACCACCAGAAGCAATTCTAACTCTGGCTTGACGCATCAGCTGGCGCAAAGCTAAACCTGCTTCATCGACTAAAGTTAAGCCTAATTCGTCAATATCTTTAAAGTGACGGTAAAATGAAGTCGGTGCAATACCTGCTGAACGTGCAACTTCTCTAAGGCTAATACTCGACATACTTCTTTGTTCATCTAACAGCGAAAATGCAGCTTCAATAATAGAACGTCGAGTGCGTAATTTTTGTTCTTGGCGGTTCACTGGCTAAACCTAGTTTTGATGGCTTGTTCAAGATGCATAGAATACTAACTTGAAAAAAGCAAAACACATACCGAAGAAATTTCTCATTATACACATATAGGACTTGCGAAACGTAAAAGGCAACGTAATATAGCGTACACTTGTAAGCTGAATTTAATGTATTCAATGAAAAAACCTCGCCTACTAATTACCAACATACTAGTTTTTACCATTACTGGGCTTATAGCTACAGTACTAATGCCTCTTGAAGCACTAACGAATGGCTTCGATGCTGCTGAAATTACTGCATGCGTTATATTAATTTACTTTTCAGGTATGTCGATTACTGCCGGTTACCATAGATTATGGTCTCACAAATCCTACGATGCCAACAATTTTGTTAAAGTAGTGCTGGCAATAGGTGGAGCGATGTCATTGCAAAATAGCATATTGCATTGGTGTTCAGACCATCGTATCCACCACAGACATGTTGATGATAACGAGCATGATCCTTATTCAGCAAAGAAAGGATTCTGGTACTCACATATCGGTTGGATGTTGAGAGAGTATCAAATCCAGCGCTATGCTGATTACAGTAATTGCCGTGACTTACAAAAAGATACTGTGGTGATGTGGCAACATAAACACTATTTGAAAATCATGTTGGGAGCAAACTTTGGTGTACCGTTGTTACTAGGATGGATGAATGGTGATATTTGGGGCATGTTGTTATTGGCTGGCGTTTTTCGCCTAGTAGTTGTGCATCACGTCACTTTTTTCATCAACTCTTTGGCCCACATATGGGGCAAACAACCCTACACCGATAAAAACAGCGCTCGGGATAACGATATACTCGCTTTTTTCACTTTCGGTGAGGGTTATCATAACTTCCATCATATATTTGAGTACGATTACAGAAATGGTGTCAAATGGTGGCAATTTGATCCAACAAAATGGTTAATCAAAGGGTTATCGATTATTGGCTGGGCTAGTAATCTTCGCCGTACGCCTGAAGAGAGAATTGAAAAAGCAAAAGCAGCTATGCAACTAAAGCTAGCTCAGGAGAAAGTATCTAAACTTGCGAATGCAGATGAAATACTTGCCAAAGTGCAGGTTGAGTACGAACTCTTAGCACAACGAATGACTGACTATTACGCAGCTAAAAAGCAGCTTATGGCAATCAAAAAGCTGAATTTCAAACGCAGCTATGAAAATCTTGAAGTTCATTACAGATACAAAGAATTAAAACAAAGCTTAGCTATACAAAAGCAGAAATGGTTACACATTAATCAATTTGATTTTTTACCTATGATGGCTGAATAGCTCTCACAAAAATTAAGTTTAAAAGGTCTCATTTGGAGGCCTTTTCTTCACGAAAAAACCTTTTTTAAGAAGGTAATATTGAATATAAACAACTTTGTCACTAACCATTACTTTGTTGAAAGTAGCTAAAATTTACCCTTCAATTTACCCTTCAATTTAGACACATTCACCAAAATTTCTATTCCATTCAACCCATTGAGTTTTGTTAGCGTTTCAGAAAAATGCCTCACAACATACCATCTAAACTAGAATACGTTCCATGTTTTGACGGCGACAATCAATGTAATACAGATTACTAATCTTGCGATAATAAGAATTCTAGTAGTTGTTCATAAGGCATAGGTTTCGCAAATAAAAAGCCTTGGGCCTCATTACAACCTAAATTCAACATATAACTAGCCTGCTCTGCTTTTTCTACTCCCTCTGCAATTGTCGATAAGCCAAGTTTATTAGCCAAGGTCACTATAGTCTCAGCTATAAAAGCCGATTTACCGGGTGTGATTTCATTAACAAAAGATCGATCGACTTTTAATCGGTCAAGGGGTAATTGTTGCAAATAACTCATGGAAGAAAATCCAGTGCCAAAGTCATCAACTGCTACCTTGACTCCAAACCGCTTCAACTCTTGTAAAGCTTCAATTACAATTTGTGGCTCATCCATAACAACACTTTCAGTAATTTCTAGTTCTATCATATCTGGTGCAACAGCAGATTCTGTGATGATATTTTTCACGCGAATAACAAATTCAGGGTCTCTGAACTGCGGCATAGAAATATTTACCGCCATTCGCAAGCCTGTGTATCCGTGTTTGGACAGCGCATTAAGTTTTCGACAAGACTCTTCTAAAACCCACATGCCAATATCAATAATTAAACCTGAATACTCGGCTAATGGTACAAATACAGCAGGCGAAATATAACTTCCATCAGACATTGGCCAACGCAACAGAGCTTCCATCCCAACGATTTTTTCAGTCAGTAAATTAACTTGAGGTTGATACCAAAGCTGCAACTTTTTCGCTTCAAAGTCTCGGGTTAGTTGCCTGATCGTATCCAAACGCCAAATTGTTTCTTCTTCCATCTCAGGCGCATAGTATGCAAAATTAATGTTCAGGCTTTTCTTAGCTTGATTTAACGCAATATTACTATGCTTGAGGATATTGATACCAGTCTGCATTTTCCCGTCTAATCGGCAAAAACCAAAAGACGCCGATAATGGTAAAGTATGCTCTCCTCCTTTAAATGGTGCCACAAACATCTCATTAAGTGTTTGAGGATTGACAAAAAAATCAGGGCCAATTAAACCAAAAACGTCTGAGCCAATTCGACCAATTTTCACTTTATCTAAGAAGGTTTCTTCTAAGCGCCGAGTAACCGCTAGCAAAGTATTATTGCCTACATCTTGGCCCAGTCCATCATTGATGTCTGCAAAATGATTAATATCAATTAAAGCAACAACTGAATCTAAGCCTTTATTTTTGTCGTCACTACAGCTATCCAACATATTAATAAATTCACTACGATTAGGCAGCTTAGTTAGCCAATCTTTGAAGGCAGCAGTACGTAGTTGGTGAAATAAATTAGCATTTTCATAACCAATAGAAATACTTGATAAAAACACCTCTAGCAGTTGTTGATTAACTGTACTGATCTCGCCACCTATTTGTAGGTAAACAGCCGCATCATAACCAGGGCTATTCATGTAAAGCACAGAAAATTCTTTCTCAAATATATGTTTTTTAAGCTGTAGGCACGAGTTAACATATTTTACTATTAGCGGGTTGTGTAAATTTTCTAAGCTTTTATTGATGTAGGGAGCAAACTCACCAGCAGCGCCAAGTACATAGACACCGTCGTCTTCTTTATCCAACATTGATCCTGCTTTTGCACAGACAATCCCACCGGCCTCTAAACCAATAAGCGAACTAATTTGAGTCACTACCCCTTCACAAAAACTTTTAACAGAATTTTCTTCCATTAAATTTGCTGATGAAACTATAATTTTTTGTAAACCTTCGCGGCTTTGGTTAATTGACAATATTTGTTGATAAGAACGCAGAGAAGCAATAATAGTTGTCACTAGTTTATTTCGAGTAAGCTCTGTTTTAGTTTTATAGTCATTAATATCGTAATCCTTAATAACTTGCTCTTCAGGGGCATATCCAGGCTGCCCGGTGCGTAAAATGATGCGAGGTTCTAAAATTTTCATTTCTTCGCGCATTATTTTTGCAACAGTCAAGCCAGCATCATCAGCCTCCATCACCACATCCAGCAGGATGATGGCTATAGATGACCCCATTTTTTCAATTATTTTTAACGCTTCAGAGCCTGAATAGGCATGGATAAAATGTAAGTTTTTATCATTTAGGACCAGATCAGAAAGAGCAAGCCTTGTAACGGAATGTATTTCTTCGTCGTCGTCGACGACTAATACATTCCACACGCCTGTAATCTCTGACATCTCTGAGGGTGTATCTTCAGATAAAAAAACCAGCTCATCATTTTCGTATTTACTAGGGATCATTCAAAGTCCATCAAGGTCGAAATTATGCTGTCAGTAGCTATCATGCCTTGCTTTTTATATTCAGTTCACTCCGTCGCCGAGCAAAGAAAGGTATGTAAGTGCAATTCAATTGACTATTATTGATTAAAATTTAACATTTTAATTGCTCAAGCTACATGTATTGAAGCAGTATACAGCTTAACCGATCAAAATTTTAATTAGTGTTTAACGTTTCATGAAAATTGAGTCTAATTCTCCGCCTATTATAAACAAGTTAAAACCCATGCCTTCGCAAAAAGCAGCGGCAGGTGTTAGTGAGACTAAAACGTTATCAGAAATTAAGTTGAATAGACAATCAAGCCAACAACGTATTATTGATTGGTTTTCCCAAGCAGGCGTTCAAGGTGATAATAGCCCTTTTAAAATGTCGACTAGCGATGAAAAAATTAAACGTAAGAAAGAGGTATTAGAACAAAGGAAATTAATTAACTTAGAAAAAATTCTAGGTAAAGCGATAGACTTTTGTCTAGATGATGGCAAAGAAGAGGAATTAGATCCTGATTGGTTTTTTAGTTTTGTGAAAATGGCAGAAGAGATTTTTTCTCCCACAATGCAGGAGCTATGGGGAAAGATATTTGCAGTTGAAACAGCAAGGCCAGGAAGTTTCTCTTTAAAAACCTTAGTTATGTTGAAACAACTAACTCAAAAAGATGCACAAATTTTTCGTAATGCAGTCAATCTAGCAAGTAAACGAAAAGGTGAATCTACACCTAAACTTTTATTCGGTTATTATCAAAAAACTAATCTTTGGTCGTTTTTTAGTTCGAATAAAGAGCATCGACTTAACTTGGCTGAATTTGGCTTAGGATATCCTGATATTTTGTCATTAATGGACTTAGGTCTAATTTATCATAGTGAGATTGAATCTGGTGAACTACCCCTAGGTATCTCAACAGAATGGCGTTGTGCTGGGCAAACACTATATTTAGCAACAAAACGAAAGGGTACAATTTTGGTATATTATAAATTCACGACTACTGGCGCAGAATTATGTAAATTAGTAACCCGGAGGCAACAAGATGCTTACGTAAAGTCACTGAAAAACACCTTATCCAACGCGTTTAATTTAATCTAAATAGTATTGAAGGCATAATAAAACTGAATCACTAAAACCCACCACTAAATTCCATCGCCAAATTCATGTAAACCACATTCTCTTTTTATTCCAAAGAAACGGGTGTCCTGTTCACTCATACCTTCTTCTAAAGAACGTGTACTATGCCAATCACCGATAGACACGTAACCTTTTTCCCACAAAGGGTGGTATGGCAGGTTGTGTTCCTTTAAATATAAGTGAACATCTTTGTTCGACCAATTGATAATAGGATAAATTTTATACTGATTTTTCAACTGCTGAACAACGGGTAAGGTTTCTCTCATGTCAGACTGGCTTCGACGCAACCCAGCAAACCAACTTTTTATTTGCAAATCGTTTAATGCGTTTTGCATGGGCTCAACTTTATTCAGCGCGTTGTACTTTTCAATACCTTCTAAGCCTTGTTGCCACATTTTTCCCATACGAGCTTCTTGCCATGCAGAGGAAACATCAGCCCTATAAACCTTAAGATTTAGGTTTAAACGTTGTGTTAGCTCATCAACAAACTGATATGTTTCGGCAAACAAATAGCCTGTATCTGTCAGTACAACTGGTATATCAGGATATTGCTGCGTCACCATATGTAACATAACAGCAGCTTGCGCCCCAAAACTTGATGACAACATAAAGTGATGAGGCAAATGTTCTAATGCCCAGCTTACACGTTGAACTGCTGACTGTTTTTCTAGCACCATATTAGCTTGTGCCAAGTCGTTGTCCGAAATACTTAATGCGACACTGTCTACAATGCCTTCACTGTTAGATTGAGTAGCTTGGGTCATCATAAAAGTCCTTAGCTGAGTCAATAACAGGTTTAACCACTTTAGCTCTGATAAGAAAGTCGCCAAAAGCTTCGTTAGAATTACGCTCTTTAGACCAACGCCCAATTAAGGTGTCTAATTCACTCATTATTTCTTTTTCATCAATATTTTCACGATACATTCTAGGGATCCGAGTACCTTGACGATCACCCCCTAAATGGAAGTTGTATTTGCCTGGCGCCTTACCTACTAGGCCCACTTCGGCCAACATAGCCCGACCACATCCATTAGGACAACCGGTGACACGATAAATAATACTTTCATCCTGCATACTATGCTTAGCTAGTAATCTTTCGATCTCTGTCACTGCATCGGGTAAGTAGCGTTCTGCTTCAGCCATTGCTAATGGGCATGTAGGTAAGGACACACAAGCCATTGAATCTTTACGCTGCGGGCTCACATTATCAGCCATTAGCCCGTGTTCGCGTGCTAGCTTCTCAATATGTATTTTTTGATCAGCTGGAACACCCGCAATGATCAAATTCTGATTGGCCGTTAGCCGAAAGTCACCTTTATGTATCTTTGCAATTTCAGCACAACCGGTTTTAAGTGTTTTGCCTGGGTAATCTAAAATGCGGCCGTTTTCAATAAATAACGTAAGATGATGTTTACCATCCACACCTTCGACCCAACCAATTCGATCACCACGTGAAGTAAACTCGTAAGGTCGACTCTGTGCAAAACTAACACCTGAACGTTTTTCTACTTCTGCTTTGAAGTTTTCAACACCTACACGCTCTAACGTATACTTTGTTTTAGCATTTTTGCGATTGACTCGGTTTCCCCAGTCACGTTGAGTAGACACCACAGCTTCTGCTACAGCCAAGGTATGCTCTATGTTGATATACCCAAAATCATCTGCTTTACGTGGGAAAGTAGAAGTATCACCATGCGTCATAGCTAACCCCCCGCCCACTAGGACATTAAAGCCCACTAATTTTCCATGTTCAGCAATAGCCACAAAATTTAAGTCATTGGCATGCACATCTACGTCGTTTTGCGGTGGGATAACCACTGTTGTTTTAAATTTGCGAGGTAGATAGTTATTACCTAAAATAGGTTCTTCTTCAGTTGTTTCTGATTTTTCACCGTCTAACCAAATTTCTGCGTAAGCGCGTGTTTTAGGCAGTAAATGTTCGCTGATTTTCTTCGCCCATTCATAGGCTTCTTGGTGAACTTCAGACTCGACGGGATTGGATGTGCACAATACATTACGGTTTACATCACCCGCGGTCGCGATAGAGTCGACGCCAACTTGATTAAGCATTTGATGCATAGACTTAACGTTAGGTTTTAACACTCCGTGGAACTGGAAAGTTTGACGCGTAGTGATACGAATACTGCCGTAAATACTCTTTTCTTTAGCGAATTTGTCTATTGCCAACCACTGCTCAGTGGTAATTATACCACCAGGTAACCTGGCTCTTAACATCACATTTTGTAGCGGCTCTAATTTTTGTTTAGCACGCTCTGCACGAATATCACGATCGTCTTGCTGGTACATGCCATGAAAACGAATGAGCTGAAAGTTGTCGCCAACAAATGCGCCTGTTAGATCGTCGGTCAAGTTTTCTGTGATAGTTCCACGTAAAAAATCACTTTTATCTTTTAAACGTTCGTTATCAGCTAGCTTACCTTCAACAATAAATTTTTTGTGGTCATTACTCATTAGTACACATCCTTCTGGTAACGTTTGGCACGACGCAAGTCAGAAATATATTGTTCAGCTTGCTCTTCACTTTTAGCACCATGTTCAATCACAATTTGCACTAAAGCGTCTTGTACATCTTTGGCCATATGATTTGCATCTCCGCACACATAAAGGTATGCACCTTGTTCAAGCCACCGATAAAGTTCTTCACCTTGTTCAAGCATTCGATGCTGTACGTAAACTTTTTGCTCTTGGTCTCTAGAAAATGCCAAGCTAACTTTGTTGAGCACGCCGTCTTTAACAAAACGCTGCCATTCAGTCTGATACAAAAAATCCTGAGTATAATTTGGGTTACCAAAGAACAACCAGTTTTCACCACTTGCCTCTTCTGCTTCACGCTGTTGCATGAATGCCCTAAAAGGCGCAATACCAGTGCCTGGACCAATCATAATGACGGGTAAATTACCGTCGTTGGGTAAACGGAAATTCTCATTTTTCTCAACAAATATGTTGACCTCACCACCTTCTTCTAAGCGAGTAGATAAGAAGCTAGATGCGCCACCTTGATGAGTATGACCATGAGCTTCATACTCAACCAAAGCAACAGTCAGGTGCACCTCGTCTTCTACTTCTGCTTGGCTAGAAGCAATAGAGTAGAGCCTAGGAGTCATGTTTCTTAACGTATTAACAAACTGTTGAGCATTAACCTTAGCTGGAAATTGTCGTACGACATCAATAATTTGGCGTTGAGATAAATACTCACGCAGTACTGACTTGTCTTCCAGTAAAGCATTAAGTTCTACGTTGTCGGCATATTCTGCATATTTACTAGCAAATGTTGGATAGCTTTGTGTTAACTCTGCTTTGTTAACCAATACATCGTTAAGGCTAAAAGCGTCGCCGGACCAATTAACAGACACATCACTTTCTACATCAAGCATCGTAATTAATTCGTTAACTAGACTTACATCGTTTTTAAACCAAATACCTAACGAATCACCTGGGCGATATTGAATACCTGAATCCTCAAGAGATATTTCAATATGTCGGATATCCTTAACTGAATCGCGGCCAGTGATCTTTAAGCTCTCAAGCAAAGTGGCTGTATAGGGAGCTTTTTTAGTATATTGACTTATTGCTTTAACACTTGTGTCTACATCCAATGATGGTGCAAGTGAACGCGCGCTTATTACACTTAAGTCGTCTTTTACTTGGTGAATAATGGTTTCAAACCAAGCTGCAACTTCTGAGTCGTGATCGACATCACAGTCGACACGATCAGCCATTCTAACTGCACCTAAGTCTTGTAAACGTTTATCAAAATCTTTAGCTGTTTGGCAGAAAAACTCGTAACTTGTATCACCTAAGCCCAAAACAGCGAAGTTTAAATCATTAAGTTTAGGCGCTTTTTTCCCCGCTAAAAAACTGTGTAGTGCCACTGCGTCATCTGGAGCTTCGCCTATACCGTGGGTACTGACAATGATGACCACATGACTTTCTGTTTTAAGCTGCTTCAACTTA
>CAZMDX010000182.1:0-1974 GCA_964564805.1 uncultured Pseudoalteromonas sp.
CTTCTGTTAACAATTTTATTTTGTTCAAATCTCACTTATAATACGAATAAATATTAATTAAGCTGAGGTTCTGATGACGCAAGATCATAGACATAAATCCATTTTGACACTTCTTAAAGAAAGAGGCTCAGTGACAATTGAGGAATTAGTTGATTATTTCAACGTTACGCCACAGACCGTTAGGCGTGACTTGTCTTACCTATCTGAACGACAAAAATTAAGGCGCCATCATGGCGGTGCAGGGCCTATTTCCAGTATAGAAAATACCTCTTATCAAACAAGAAAAATCATGGACCTTGAAGCAAAAGAAAAAATAGCGGCGCATGTTGTTAAAATGATCCCAAACGGCTCTTCTTTATTTATTAACATCGGAACAACAACCGAAACTATTGCGAAGGCTTTGCTTAACCATGAGAACTTACAAATAGTGACCAATAATTTGCATGTTGCCGCTATTCTGGGTGTAAAAAAAGATTTTTCCGTGTTGATTGCAGGAGGTGAAGTACGTTCTCGTGACGGAGGGGTTATCGGTGAAGCAACTGAAGAGTTTATTAACCAATTTCGGATGGACTTTGGAATCATTGGTATTAGCGGTATTGAAGATGATGGTTCTTTGTTGGACTTTGATTTTCGTGAAGTAAAAGTTGCTCAAGCAATTATTAAAAATTCTAGAAGAGTATTACTCGCAGCTGACAACTCGAAATTTGGACGCTATGCCATGGTGAGCCTCGGTAATATTGATCAGGCACATGATGTGATAACAGACAGTGCACCACCAAAGAGCATACAGACAATTCTGAACAGCCATGACGTCAAATTACATATCGTATAAATATCGTTTACAACCTAGTTCAACTGGTTAAGTCCCTTCCCAATTATTTTCATTTTTTGTTCGATAATGTTTGTAAATATTCGCTAATGAATGTTATTTTGGCTTAACGAACATGAAAGTACACTTAAGAACAAGTATTCAACATAACATTACATGATCTTAAACCTGTGTTTGCTACGAAATTAAAACGTATCGACATGGCTGAACAAGATAAAAGATATGACGTAGTCGAAATTAGTGGTAGCGAAAATGTAGCCAACATCGCTGTAAATTTGGCTAGAAAAGTCCAAAAGTATTTTTTTGTAAAAAATAGACATTATATTAGTGAAATCTTCAAATAATCTAAGCCCAGTAATCGACGAGGTTAAATATCTATGCTTTTAAGAGAAACGAATATAAAAAAACTATCAAGCGAAGTATTTGATGTTCTCGTCATAGGCGCAGGAATTAATGGCGCCGTTTCTGCCGCTTCTTTATCTAGAAAAGGGGCAAGTGTAGCTATGATAGATAAAGGTGATTTTGCCGGACATACTTCTTCTAATTCTTCCAATCTTGCATGGGGTGGTATTAAGTACCTAGAAAACCACGAGTACCTTCTGGTTAACAAACTGTGCAAGAGCCGTAATCATTTAATGCGCAGCTACCCTTCAACGGTTCAAGAAATTCGTTTCTTGACCACATTGCAAAAAGGCTTTCGTTTTCCTGCATGGTTCGTGTTCATGGGCACTTGCATATACTGGTTAATGGGGCGGTTTTTCACACAAATGCCAGTTCTTTTATCATCTAAAAAAATAAAGGAGAACGAACCGGCCGTTAATATATCAAATGCACAAGGAGGCTTTGAGTATTCGGATGCGTTTTTATATGACAATGATGCCCGTTTTGTCTTTAATTTTGTGCGCAGTTCAATGGATAACGGTGCCATTGTGGCTAATTATGTTGGTGCGCACGGTAGCGAAAAAGTAGATGGTATTTGGCATACACAAGCTATTGACGAGCAGTCTGGTAAAACACTGACAATACAATCAAAGGCGATCATTAATGCCTGCGGGCCTATGGTTGATAAGCTTAATGATGACACTAAGCAAAAAACTGAACACAGTCATTTATTTTCAAAAGGTGTGCATTTAATTGTTAATAAG
>CAZMDX010000183.1:0-1700 GCA_964564805.1 uncultured Pseudoalteromonas sp.
TATTTTTATTTTTCATAACATCTATAACAGCTTGTATACCTTGTTGACGGATAATGGATGCAAATTCACTTTCTTTACTCGACAATAAACTGATCCCTTCCGCTACCAAATCATAGGTCTTCCATTGTTGTGTGTTTTTAGCTTTACGTAATTTAAAGCTAATTTTTATATCAGGGCGCTCCGCTTGTCTGATGATTGCCTTAACCGTCATACTCTTTTTATTTTCGATGTCCCTAGTGGGCTCAAACAATAGTTCTTGTCCACCATAACCGCCTAATACAACCGCAAAATTAGAAATCAAGTACTGCTTAAACTCACTCACATACTCTGGAATTTTATCTTTTGGAACAGATCTAAATTGTTTCCCCAACACTTTAAATGCAGCAAATTTGTGATCAATATAGGGCATTAATTCTTGTTCAATAATGACACGCAGATGCTCTGGATTAGATTCGATGTTTTGTTGGTTTAATACAATTCGCTCAAATGTAGCGTTAGTGGCTTTTTCTAACAATACCTGAGGATTGATTAGCTCCGCATAGCTTGAGTTCGCTGACACCGTTGCCAATATAAAAAGTACAGATTGGCTAATGTTTTTTATTACTTTCGAAAATTTTGTATCCATGAGTGAGCTCTGCTTGACTAATTTTTTTTGATGGGATGAGTATGGACACAATATTAATATAAAAATAATTATATATTTATATGTGACACATTTAATTTTGTGATGTATTGTTGATTTACGATTATTTGGATAAGCACCGTATGCGCCCACAAGAGCTAAACCTTTTAATGATATTCGATGCCATTATGACCGAGCGTTCAATTACCCGTGCAGCTCATCGACTATCCATGACACAGCCTGCAGTATCTAACGCTGTAAGCAGAATGCGAGTAGCTTGGAAAGATGAGTTGTTTGTCAAAAATGGGCGCAACATCCAGCCTACTTTGCATGCACAAAATTTATGGAACAAAGTCCGTGAACCACTTATTTCACTCACAGCAGCGGTTGATCCCAAAAGCTTTAACCCTGCCACTGCCAAACGAACGTTCCGAGTAGCGGTAAATGACATATTCGTGGATATGGCTTGGGCAGAATTACGCTGCACTATCGAGAAGGAAGCGCCAGGCATCAATATCCATGCAGTCCCCTATACCATTGTGAATACAGATCAGGTTTTGGAAGATGCTGAGGTGGATATGGTGATTGGTGTTACAGGTGTTATTTCAGATACCTTTAGAGCCGAATTTTTGTTTTCACCTATTTATATTTGCATTATGAACCATGATCATCCATTGGCAAAAGCTGATCTTAGTTTACAAGAATTCGCGGCCGCAGACCATCTACTGGTGTCATTGTCGGGCGATATAACCGGCTATACAGATCAAGTTTTGCTACAACACGGATTATCTAGGCGAGTGGCCGTTACCGTTAATCACTTTTCCTCAGTAGCTAATTTAATCCAGCGTAGTAATCTGATATGCGTGATCCCAATTTCTGCGGTAGCCAAAGAAATCATCGCTGGTGACATTGCTGCTACCATGCCGCCAATAGAAATAATGCCGCAACAAATTTCCGCTATTTGGCACAAACGACAAGATAAAGACCAAGGGTTGATCTGGCTGCGTGAGCATTTCAAGCGGATTATTAGCCAAACCGTTGAACTTGAAAATGCACAGGTTATGGATAGTTTATGTCA
>CAZMDX010000184.1:0-13122 GCA_964564805.1 uncultured Pseudoalteromonas sp.
GTCCAATAGCTCTTTTTTGACGATAGGCGATAAACTCATGCCGCCAGTAATAAATAACATCTCTGGCGGTTCTGAGCTGTTTTCTAAACATTCGGTCACTAAACTCTTCACTCTAGCTAACCAAGATTGCATTGAGCGCTTTAGCTCCTCAACGTTCAGCTTAACGTCGTAATCTTCCTCGATATAATGCAGTGGTAAGATGATTTCTTCTTTTGAAGAAAGTAATTCTTTGGCTAATCGTGATGAATTGACTAATCTAGCTGAAAGTTTTTCTTCTTGTACTTCTAACAAACGTTCTAACAACTTAGGCTCTTTAACCAACGACTTTGTATTAGCAATATCTAACCAGTACTCATCTGAGAAAAAGCGATTTAACTTTGGGATGTCATCTACTGCACACATATCAGAGAAATAAGCAGGTGGCACCGGCAAGCCGTTGTACATCAATAACCCCTGCCCCATAGTTGGCGCAATAGATTTTATGATCAGATTTTTGTCACATTCCATACCACCTAAGCGGGTGCCTGTTACCGACATGACGTCTTGTTGACGATCAACATTGGCTAGTTTTTCTGGTGACAACTTAATGCAACAAATATCAGTCGTACCGCCACCAATATCTACCACTAACACGTTAGTATGTTTATCAAGCGTGCGTTCTATTTTGTATGCAGCGGCTATCGGTTCTTCAAGAAAATCAACTTCAGTGAAACCTGCCATGTTAGCCGCTTGGGTCATGATATCGATAGCTTGGTTGTTTCCATCTTGCCCTCGAGTACCATGAAAGCGCACTGGGCGACCAATAACTGCGGTATCAACAGATTGGCCTAATTGCTGCTCGGCGCTTAGACGGAAAAATTCTAACTGTTTGGCTATTAAACCGACAAATGCTTGATGCTGACCTGCCACTAGGTTGGCACCTAAAAAGTTTTTGGGTGAATAGATAAGCCGACCCTTTTCAGGCGTTTTCAAATAACGTCTAAAGCCTTCTTCGCCAAACGCAAACTCACCTGTCTCAACTAACTGTTGCAGCGGCAAATCTTGTACTGTCATGTTTTCCAACAAAAGTTCAATAGCACGCTCTTGTAAAGCAGGCACGTCATGAAACTCAGCGCGCAGTTCATTTATCCTTTCGCTGTGTATACGTTGCTCCCTTGGTTCTGAAGCTTCATAGTAGCCATCTTTGGCCTTATCAATTTTGTCTGAAATAGCGCGCTTTAGTTGCGAGATTTTTGCTTCAATCATAGAAATAGGAGGTGTAGGCAACTCATCGTTATAATAGATAAACACCGAAGACCTGATCTTGTTTGCTGCTTCTAGACTTGGATCGAGTTTAACAAAATGATGCTGCTGACCATCAAAATACACTACCTCAGAATTCGAAGTCCCATAATCTATACCTATTGCTGCCATATCCGCCGTTCGTCACCTAAAAATAAGGTCAAGGATTGTAATGTAAAAGCACATCTAGTTCATTAATTGTTTTGAACCTAGTTCAATCACTCAAGACCTTGTTTTTTGTATTAAGAATCTAATATGTGTAAATTAAACGTCAATACATACAAAGAAAAGCCAACCTTCAATGTGAACATAAACAATCACAAATTAGACGGTTTTTAATGAAAAATAGGAGCAGTGGTTTTATCTTCATAGATCTTATTATAATCATCGTAATTTCAGCTATTTTGGCAGCCGTTACAATACCCAAATTTATAGACCTGCCGAGTAAAGCAAAAACAACAGTACTACACTCCCTGAATACTTGATCCACGTTAACGGTGAGTTTTTTATAAAATAAAGCCGCAGTGAAAGGAATACAACTAATCGATACAAATCTAAGAAGCAGACAGGTATGCTTAATTTTTCGGGTGACCCGAATGGCTTCATACGCGTGTAAACAGCCAACATACATTGATAGACTATAATTTCATATCCCAATGAACGTCAACACTGAGGGAGGTTACCTCAGTGTTGACGTTCATTGGGCTTATTAAGCTACACGGTTGAAGTTGTAACAAAGACTGTTAATAGAGACGGTATCGATGAATATACAATCGATTAATAGTGTTGTTTAACCACATCAATAAATTGTTGTATATCATCTGCATCATTGTAAATATGTGCAGAAACTCTCATGCCTAAATGCCTGGCATCAACACTTATCTTGGCATGCCCTAGTGCGTTCATAATAGCCGTTTGTTTACCTCTAAAATCTAAAATTACGGTACCACTGCGTGTTTCTTTATTCACAGGTGATACTATTTCTGTGTCAAATTCATCCACAATTAAATCGATCATCGATTGGTTATGCACTCTGGTAAAACTAGCACCTCTTTCTTCTCTTGAGCCTAGCGTGGCAAAGTAGTTAATAGAATGACTGGCTAACGCAAAAGGGGTGATTGAGGGTGTTCCACCCCAAAATTTCATTGCTGATTGATTGTAATTAAAGTGATGGATATCAAATTCAAATGGATTTTCATGAGAAAACCAACCCACATCTTTTGGTTGGCATTGCTCGGTTATATTTGGGTTTACCCATAAATAAGCAGCTCCTGGTCCACCGCATAACCACTTTACACTTGAGCCAATCATAAAGTGTGGACTCACGTCTTGTAAATTTAATGGAATAACACCGGCAGATTGGGCAATGTCTAACACTGAAATGATACCTAACTCTTTAGCCAGTGTTATAACCTCGCGAACAGGAGCCAATTGCCCCGTATTCGAGTAAGCCTTTGACACAAATACTAGATCAATATCTTTAGTCAAATGTTGCTGCCAAACATTGGCGTTAGTGATATCTAAACTTTTATCTATAAAACGAATATCTGCACTTTTAGGTAACGCTTTTTGCAAAGCAAAACCCATGCTAGGAAAATCAATTTCGCTCATTAAAATAACTACATTGTCTTTATTTAACGAGGTAAGCGACATCAGGATTTTTGTTAGGCTACTCGATAAATTAACTTGCGGACAAAACTGCTCAGCTGGCGCATTAAATAATGAACTCAATGCTGATTGAAAATTATTGATCACATCTAGCCAATTCGACCAAGGTTCTTTTCCTGAGTTTTGCCACGGGGATAAAAAACTATCTTTAAAAGCTTTTTCAACAGTTTTAAGTGGCCTTCCTACCGAATGATTTAATAAATAGTTACTATCAGCTAACAAAAAATCATTTTTATACCGGCTCATGTTTGTTCCTCAGCTAGGCTACTTCTCAAAACTTCAATATCAGCATAACGGGTTCGAATATCATCACGTTGATGAGCAGCGCGTCTATCTCGTAATTTTTCTAATGTGTCTAATAATTCATGCAACGGTGGGCCGCTAGCAGTAATTTTCTGCATATGTTGTTGTGCAATTCCTGTTGATGGTTTGGTAATAAATCGTTCAACCAATTGATTGTGATGCTGTATTGCGGTTTTACCGTGTAATTTACACACATCTAAAAATGCACTTAAATTTTGTTGATACCACGGTTGTTGGTGGCCATTATAAGCGCCTGAAGAATGCGCGTCTAAAAAATCCTCCATCAAGCTGGTGCTGCGCATACATTCTCGAAGAATTAATTGATCTTCTGGCATCATATATAAAAATTTGTCGACTAGCATTTGGGAATATGAAGGTTCATTGGCAAAACACAAACCAAGCTGTAGATCGATAACATTAATCCCGGCAAAATCCCCAGCGTTAGCTCCGCGATAAACTTCTTTACCAACCCGATATGGTTTGTAATATGGCCTCACACAATTGAAAAATCGCTCGGTATCTAATTTTTGAAACAGTAATTTATTAGATTCGATAACATCCTTCAATCCTTGTTTAGCAACGTGTAACAAATCGGCAGTAATCGGATGAGAAATCCCCAAAGGTTGGATCTTAATTAATGCATCCGCAGTTCGCTTGTAAGCCAAAATTGCTTTAGTGTTGTAATCAATGAACACTTTTTCATCGTCTAAATGCGTAAACCGCTTGTAACTTCCGTTAAGTGCTTTGTTATGTGTAGTTAGATGAGCCGTCGCAAACCTTGGTGTCACACCTATTGACGCGCCGATATGCATTGCTAAAGCCGAGGCTTCGATCAAAGGGGAGGATTGCTCTCTTGAAGGTTCGGTAATTTCATGACGACGACAAGCCCCCATATAAAGACCCACATTGCCCAATAAATCGAAAGCATTATCAAATCCATTGTCAGTGTTACCTTCATTGAGTAATGGCAATATAAAAGAGCGTCCCTCAACTTCAAGTTGTTGCTTGAGTTCGTCGCCGACATTATCAACATTGGCTTTATCATCTTGTTGCCAATAAAGGTGTTCTAACTCGCTGTTTAAATCACAAAATCGGGTTCTTATCCACTGATCGAATGCTTGAGAGTGTGCGGTCACTTATCTGTCCTGAATTGGGAATAACCTGAATAGGCTTATGCTAGCAGAATGATAAAGCAGTAATTCGCTAAAACTTGGTCATAAAATCCAAGAAAATAGTGAAATTCATTAATAACTGTTAATATATTAAAAAATTCATCTAATATAATGTAGATCCATAGTGATTTTAGATAAAAAAGACAAAATTATTGTTAAAAGGTTGCAACAGGATGGGCGTATATCTATGTCCAATCTGGCTCAAGAAGCTAATTTGTCAGATACCCCGTGCTTGAGACGAGTAAAAAAATTGGAACAAGCTGGTGTGATAGAAGGTTATCAAGCAACACTCAACCGCCAAGCATTTAACTTAAACGTATTGGTCTACGCTTTTGTGCGTTTGAGTGCTAATTCAGATAAATTAGCAACACAATTTGAACACACCGTTGCGAGCTTAGAGCAGGTCTTAGAGTGCTCTGTGGTGACAGGAGCTTATGACTATTTACTGAAGATTATTGCCGAAGACTTGGAAGACTACGAGAGCTTTGTTAAAAAGTCTTTAGGTACGATAGATTACATTGCCACAATTGAATCTACCGTGGTGCTCAAACAAACATTTTCTAGAAATGTCTTACCTATAAAAGTTTAGCTCTTCAATGGGGCAAGGTTTGGCGATGCCATACCCTTGTGAGTAGTCAACACCAATTTCTTTAAGTTTTAATACAACGTCATTGTTTTCAACAAATTCTGCTACCGTTTTTTTACCCATAACACGGCCCACCTCATGAATAGACTTGACCATGGCATAGTCAATTGGGTCGTCAACAATGCCTTTAACAAATACACCATCAATCTTTAAAAAATCAACTGGTAAGTACTTTAAATAAGCGAATGAGGACAATCCAGTACCAAAGTCATCAAGTGCAAAACTACAGCCTTTTTTGTGCATTTCATTGATAAAGTTTGTCGCGTCGGTGAGGTTGGAGATAGCGGCAGTCTCTGTGATTTCAAAACATATTTTCTCTGCTGGGATCTGATAATAATAAAGATAATCAATCACGGCTTGCAAAAAACCTGGTGCCGTAAGTGATGGCCCAGATAAATTGATAGAACACAGTTCGAGTGCTGCCAGGTGTTCTGGATGTCTGGATAAATAGTCAAATTGGTTTCTAATCACCCACTTATCGATTTTTGTCATTAGATGATAACGTTCAGCTGCGGGTAAAAAGGCATTAGGTGAAATCAACAAACCAGTCTCGTCGATCATACGCAACAACACTTCATAATGAAAACCACAATGCTCATTGAGTACATTGGGCTGAATAATTTGAGCATAAAGACAAAATTTATTATTTTCTAGAGCCCAGTTGATTTTAGTGACCCACTGCATCTCTCCATGCACCTTGGCTATATCCAAAACACTCTCGGTATAAATGCGAAAACAATTACGCCCAGCATCTTTTGCTGCGTAACAAGCAATATCTGCATTACGCAGCAAATCATTGGCGTTGTTAATACAATCACTAACAGGTGCAATACCGATACTAACACTGATAGCAAAAGGTTTATCTTCCCATAGGAACCGATAACGGCTAACTTTATCAATCAGATTTTGTGCGATAGATTTAGCATTTTCGATATCACAATTTACCATCAAAATGCCAAATTCATCTCCTCCTAGACGAGCTAATACGTCATGTTTACGAACATGCTTTTTTAGCAGTTGGCTGATTTGTCGTAATAGTTCGTCACCGGCGATATGCCCACAGGTATCGTTAATAACTTTAAACTGGTCAAGGTCGAGGTAACAAAATACATGTTCTGCATTTTCGGCCTGCTTAGTTTCCATTGCGTAAGATAAATGAAGTTCAAATCCCCTTCGATTAACGAGGCCACTTAATACATCGTGATTAGCTTGGTAGGTAAGTTCTTTTTGGCTAGCATGAAGAGCTTGTTCTCTTTGTTCACGCTTAAGTGTATCGCTATAAATAATATCCAATAAACGGTTTATAGAGTCGCCCAGATCATCAAGTTCATTTTTTTGCTTATTATTGATTGGGGAAAGGCTTTTTTTGTTCTGATTGGTTAAGTCTATGTTATTCAGCGCTACAGCAATAGCGAGAACCTTTTTTGTGGTTGTCTTATAGAAAAGGAAAACAAGAATGAAAGCCAAAAGTATATTTCGAACCAGTCCAGAAAGCAGCACTAACACAGACCGATCGAGGAAGCCTTCGGAAGCTAAAACTGGGTCAATATAAATACTCAAGTTCCCGATGTTCTGGCCACTTTTCAAATATAACGGTTGATTAAAGTTTTTGATTTCACCAAAAATTTCATACCCTTCAACGTTTTCTGCTCTTTTAACATTTTCACTTGTGCGTTGGGTCAGCACCTCATTACTCTCATTGGTTATAATAACCGATGTAATGTACTTATACTGGAGAATACCTTTAGCCACTTCTTCAGCAGCAGGTGTATCAAGGTGAAAAGTAGCGTCAGCAGCAGCAAACTGATTAGCAGCAAGAATTTCAGACGCAAATTGTTCTATCGCATCCTGTTCTCGCACAAAATCAACACTAATCTGAACACAACTAAGAAAAAAGCCGACCACAAGTGTAACTAATAAACTATTTTTGGTCAGTGTGTATGAAAGGCTGTCGGTAAAAGGGCGTTTTCTTACTTTCATTTTGTGCCGGCGCTTTTCGAATTGGTTGTGAAGTTCTTTAATGCTTTATTCCACAAGTTATCCATTCCGTTACGAGTTCGTCGGTCTAGTTCTGGCATTAGTACAATTAAAGCTTGCGGATCATTGAGGGATTTTGCGTAGAAACCACGTTTTTGCTTGTCAGAAGCCGTTTCAACTGTGATCATATTAACTGGGTTAGTACTCAATGCTTCCACTAACACACTGGTCTGGAACTCAGCACTAATAGTGAAGTTTATCCACTCCTCTGCGATACGTCTCAGTTGTGGCTTATTTGCGAGTTCTTGACTTAACACGTGATTATCTATCCAGCCAGGAACCCCTTCTTTAGGATATGCCCATTTCCAAGTCTCACCTCGCTGTTTTAGTTCGGGTATAGAAAACCCCCAGGAAGAAGCTAATTTTTTTTTCTGTAAATCATCGGCGGTATCAACACCGACCCAAAGTGAATGCGCATTGGCTAACAGGGTTGCCAATTTTGCTTTAAATGCTTTATTGTTTAATTGGTCATAATCACCAAGTGAATTTGTGTCATAACCCATCGCCAGAGCTGTAAGATATATATTAATTTCACCCCAGTCGGCAATACTGAAATGACCACTGTGTTTGGGGTCCCAGAGTATATTCCAGCTCTGAGGTGCTTTATCAAAATATTCAGTGTTGTAAACCAAACCATAGGGTCCCCAAGCAAATGGCAAACCATAATGCACCCCGTCTTTCACCAAATGGTTAAGCTGTTTGAAGGACGGATTAAGTTGTTGGTAGTTGGGTAAATTATCAAGGTTGAGGGGCAGCAAAAGACCCGAATCAATCATTTTGAAGCGTTTATCATTAATACGATTATGAGCAGGGCTGACGACATCTGCTTTTTTTAACCGCAGAGCAGCAAAACCATCTTCTGCATCTACTATATAATTGACTTCTAAGACAACATCAACTGAGTATTTTTTAAGTATAAATTGTTGAAATCTTGTGCGTTGTATTTCTGGGGCATAGCCTTCCCAAACCAGTAAACGGAGCACGTGTTGATCTTTAGCAAATCCATAATCAGGAACGAGAGTAAGTGATACTCCAATGCAAATGACTACGAGTTTTTGAACGATGTATCCTAACATTGTTAATTAAAACTCCATTCATATAAGACAAATTTTATCGATTTCAAATTCATTATTTGAAGACCATGCACATTAAATGTGTTCAATAAACTATACAAGTTTAATGAAAATATAAACTAAAATATTAATTGATCAGCATATCAATAAGCAAGTTGAACACCGCTAGAAATTGTGTTTCACACATTAGCTTTGAAATAGTCTTGAATTAGCACTTGATAAAACACCTTAATTTTCTTACTACCATGTTCATCAATTTTCACCTTGCTTTAAGAACTTTTTACGCATGTTTAAAACCCACTAAAAAGTTTTAAACAGATTAACTAAATTCAATAATTTCTTCAAAAGCAACCACATAATGACTGTCTATTAGAACATTCTCCATTTCTGTGTAAACCTTAAACCGCTTAATTCCATTATTTTTTGTCATAATGTTAACCGTCAAAAGGACAAATTTATCGTTCTGCGAGTTTCTAGTCTCCATACTCATTTCCCAGAGTCTTTCAACCACTCGTTGATATTGTGGATCTGGGTATGCTGTTTTCCACCAATGCTCTTTATCTGGAATATCTTCTAAATCCCAGCCGATCACCTCACTAAAACTTGTATTTAGATACACAGTAGAATGATTAAGTGTTTCGTCAATAATTTTTACCACTAAAATCGGCAACGGTAGCATATCAAAAAACTGAGTTGGAATTGGAGTACACAAATTGGCACCTCTAATGAAATCCAATTACAGGATGTTAATCGAATACAGACGTCAATCGTTCCATTTCGATCCGTGAAATTAGCAAACAGTTTCGGCTCATTTATTTCAATAGCTCAAGAAATAATTATGCCCCTGCCATCTATAATGTGAGGGTTAATACAAGAATCTCATATACCCGCTACCTGAAGATGAATAGAAAAATATTAAGCTAGCAATATTAGCCAAAACAGTAAACCAAAATATAAACCGAAATTCTCTCTTTTGAGATTTATGCCTTAATAATTGTTGCGCGATTGCAGCACCGGGCCATCCTCCGACGAGCGAAAAAAAATGTAATGTGCTTTCTTTAATTCGCCATGCGCCGCGTTGAGCTTTTGATTTATCAAATGCGTGGGCTATAAAATTAATCAAACTGAAACCAAAATATCCTAATAATAATTTTTGTGGAAATTGCCCAATAAAGTATGCCGCAGTGATCACAGTTAAAAACACAAATGACAAATAAATAGAGAAATCACTATTTTTTTGCGATTTTTTATCCTTTAGCTCTTCACCCAAAAATGTGGCATCACCTGCGCAATATCTACCACTTTTATCTTTGGAAGTTGAGTAGGTAATAATGTCGTTAATCTGTGGAGTTCGTTTATTATTAGACAATGCGGTTTTATGAATAAAAACATCAGCACCGCCTACGATTGGCTGAATAAAGCCAAAGGCCCTATCAGAATTCCACATAATAAGCTTACCTTTGTATCTCACTCTATGCCTCTGTTGCTTCTAAGCCGAGTTGACCTTTCATATATCGGCTAAACCTAAATGGTCAACTCACCCGATTCCTAATAAAAATCAGGCCTAACAATATCTATTAATTTCATTTAACTAACAGCGTCTTTGCCTGTTCTTTCCAGGTATTAAAACCTCTCTGCTTTTCAAATTGTTTTAATATCTCCATTTTACTTTTAGGAGTATTGGCAATATCTTCAAGGGTCATGATGCCCGCTTCAGCTAACTTTTTTTGCATAACTGGCCCAATGCCTTTTATTGACGCAACGGTTGGCTTTTTAATTGCCGCTTTAGGTCGAAGTTTGGATACTTGGGTTTTATTGATAACTTTTACTGACTTAACTGATCTGGAAGTTCCGGTTTCTGTTGAACTGATTTTTTCGGCCAAGACGTTTGGTAATAGTTCAAGCACTTTGTCCTTCACCGTCGACAATGACGCAAGGCGCTCTTCGAACTCAGTCTGCAAGTTAACGAGTCTTTTATGATAACTCTCGTCCAATTCCTTAAGTAATTTCAATGCTTTCTTACTTGATTTTTTACTGATTTTTTTAACTTGAGCATTTAAGTCTTCAACCTGACTTTCAAGATTTTCTTTGGTCGAAGTGAGTTTACTGTCAATTTTTTTCAACGTTGCAACACTTATGATTTTATCATCTGCTACTTTTTCTCCAGTTTTTTTCTTCACTGATGCTTTTTTCTCTGCTTTTTTCTCTGCTTTCTTTTCTATTTTCTTTTCTATTTTTTTAGTCATTTTAAGGCTCTCAATGGTCATGAGTGTAAACAAAAAAGCTGAGTCTACAGTTGTTGAAAAACTCCACTCTTCTCTCTATTTAAAAAAACAGCGCTATGCTGTTTTTTTGAGTGCTTTTTTAAGCTTTTTGATTTTACTAGCCTGCTTTTTTATTTTAGATTTTCTAGCTTTAATTTCATTTTTAATTTTAGTGACTTTTTTTGATGCTTTAGCCATTTCACTCTCTCCTTGGCGCAACAATGCGGTATTGCATCAGTACGTTATTACTCAAATATATATGTTAATTTTCCGCTTTGTGCTCGTCCACAAAACGCCGAATAAATTTCCTTAGTTCTCTTGCTGCGCTAGAATCTAAGTCTTCACAAAGTGAGACAAATTCGTCTCTTTCTTCACCATTAATACGAATAACCAACTGGCTATTTTTTTTTCCTAACTTGGCTCGCTGTTTTTTGATCATGTTATTTATATGCTTTTAGAAAAATTTGCGAACATGCGAAATGTTATGCAATGTATATACAAACAATATACTCAACAATAATTAATGTCAAATTCTGTCGAAGTTCAAGTCCAAACAGAAAGCGAAAAAACTTTCTAATAACGCGTACTATTTCAACTATATTTACTATCAATACCTCAAAGTGCCAAGTAAACAGCAGCGCTTATCCAGCTTAAGGCTAATAAGCCCCACGGTAGAAGTTTTATAAAATGATGACTAGGCGTGTGTTCCACAGTTTCAGTCTTTTCATCCTCATGTGATTTTACTTGTGCCTGAGGTCTTACTTTGCGCTGTTTATCTATTTCACGTGTTTTTTTACCATGTTGTTTTTTATATTCGGCGATCCCCTTTTCAATACCTTGAGCAATTAATTTTGTTTGTTCTTTGGTCTGACCTATTTTTTGAGTTCCTCTGGCTATTTTCATCGCTTGTATTTCAACTTCAGGTGATACTTTATTTTTCATATTTTAAATTTTTAGAATAAAATTAGTAAGTGACCTTAACAGTCAAAACTCTCATAAGCATCAGATTAAAAGAAGTAATTCTCGTTGCGGTAACCATCATCTTAATTGTGATAAGAAAATGGCTGACAATTGACATGACAATTAGAGTCTCGCTAATTTCATCATTATTCGGTTCAATAGCCTAAAGCCTAAAATAGAGTTTAAGGACTCATGCATGACTAATGAATATGAAGGCGGAACGATGATCACCATGTATTGGCTATCACGCGACGTGAGCTAGCTAAGCCGTTAATTAGTGTTAGATGAAAAAACTAGAGTCTTATAAAAATACCAAACTTAAGAAGTGGTTATTTTAGTTCGTGAGGTCTTAATATTATTTTATCTTTGGCAACAACAATAAAGACTGTCAAAGGACTCACCGGCACAAGGTAGGCGATAACGATACATTCGGGCAAGATAGACAAAATTTCTGATCCGGTCCCCGCCACACATCGTGTCCACCCGATTCGTACCGCAAAACACTCATTAGCGGTCGCCAGAGCCTGACAGGCCACCTGAATAATAAGCAATTCGACGGCTAATGATAAAAGTGCTTCAATATAATGTGGCAACGTAATTAAGAATACATCGAGTAAAATAAAGCTATCCACAACACATAACCAACAGCCATTAGCACTAATTAGGGTGGGGTTTGTTGCTTACGAAGGTTAACAGGATAGCCTAATGTAAAATTGAGCGTCTATCTGGACCGATACCTGTTTTTCGCAAGTATTTGTGAAGGGCTAAACGTGCACTAGGCAAACCTGCCTTAATTTCAGGTCTTATTTGTTCAGAGCGTTCTGATCAGGAATAGCTTTTTGTGTATTTCAATATAATTGCACATAAACCTAAATGGAGAAAAGCACATTAAAATGTAGGGAAGTCCTAATGTTTAAATATCAAAGCTCACTGAGACTTGATTCACACCAAAAATATGTATACTTGACACATTTTTTCAAAAAAAACTCACCTATCTTGGTATTGTTGATTTAGGCCTCTAATTTTTAGATGACACTAAAATAAATAAATTACTGTTATACATTATTTTAGTTTTTGGTCTGCAAACATGCACTCCTAGTCCTGAGTATCTAATTAGTTTGCCTACATTAAGGAGACGTCATTGGAGGGTGAGAAAGTGTTTATGAAATGTCAGTGCTTGGCCTTTCATAATATCGATGGGATTGATTATGATAGGTTTAACAAAGAGTTTGAGCCTTCAGTGCGACTTGGAGGCACTTCAATTCGGGTTAAGACCTATGCCGATTGAGTCACCTCAGTCATTAATCCTTCACACAAACTAATCCATAGCTACCCACCTATACTTGTTTAACAAAACGAGAGGTCAAAAACACTGGTATTTAACGATGTGATGACTGCCACCAAGATAGTTAATTAAGTCACTTTTTCTCAACCTAAATATAAATTGCCCCATTATAATGACACTTACCATGTTACCTATGAATTTGAGTAATGAGACTACAAATTAACTTAACACTTACAATCACTATCTTGAGCTTTTAATGTGACTAAAAAAAGATTGCAATAATGAACAGGTATGTCAATAATTTGTTCCAACATGCCTCATCATGCAACACTTAAATATAATTATTTTTGTCGGAAATATAATTATAATAAACAAAAAATTAAAGCTACCTCTAAAAAAATCGCTTAAAACCTGTAATTAAACTATTGATTTT
>CAZMDX010000185.1:0-15474 GCA_964564805.1 uncultured Pseudoalteromonas sp.
TGCAATCTAGACTCAAGCAGCTTATTAATAATTAATAAAGTGCTTTAAGTGATGGATTAATTGTCCAAACTTTTTGTAATTCCACAATAGAAAATGAGATTTTGATTAATTTTATGCAACCCTAAATAGATTATTTACTAAGTAGGGGGTAACTAAGAACGTTTATCAAAAGATCACCCTTGTTGTGACTATTAGTAATAGTAAATTGTCATCTGATATGAATTTGGTATCCATATGTTGGTCAGTTAACATAATTTTTCAAATTATTATTAAAAGCAAAACTGATACAAGTTAGCGTTAGATGTCTTTGAGCGTTTAATCAAACCTCTTATCTATTTAACTTACACATACAAACTTAAAAACGGTCACGTTGTGTTAACCAGATTTACTGGTTATTCTCGTGAAATAAAATTATCCAGAGACCTAACAATGAAATCATTCATGACTACTTTGTCCATATTTATTCTCATGCTTAATAACTATTGTGTTAGAGCCGAAACAAGTGTGTTATTTATTGGAAATAGTTTTACATATGGCTATGGCTCTGCCACCAAATACTATCGCGCAGACTCAGTTACCGACTTAAACAATGAGGGTATTGGTGGAGTACCTGCGCTTTTTAAGTCTTTTACTGAACAAGCTGGTCTTAATTATGATGTTTATCTGGAAACTAAAAGTGGCAGTGCCTTGGACTTTCACTTGGAAAATAAATCGGCTGAAATTAGCACACAAGCATGGGATCAGGTAGTGATGCATGGCTTTAGTACTTTGGATAGCAACAAACCAGGTGATCCAACACTACTTGTTGAAACAACAGTGAAAATGTCATCATTCTTACAACAGTTGAATCAAAATGTAGAAGTATTTCTTACCGCAACGTGGTCTCGAGCAGATTTAATTTATAAAGTTGACCGTCATTGGTCAGATACACCCATAGAAAAAATGGCATTAGACGTGCGTGCTGGATACAACAAAGCGGCAGCAGCGGCACCCGCTGTTAAATCTGTCAACGGTGTTGGTGAAGCGTGGACTCGAGCAATGGCAATTGGCATTGCCGATACAAATCCGTACGATGGGATCGAATTTGGTAAGATTAGTCTGTGGTCTTGGGATTATTATCATGCCAGCACTTACGGTTACTATCTTCACGCTCTGGTGGTATTTGGTAATCTGACGGGCGTAGATCCTCGCTCACTTGGTAAAAATGAATGTTCAGGGTTCGAACTTGGCATGTCACGTCATGAAGTAGGTATGTTACAACAAGCGGCCTTCGAGCAGCTTTTAAGCGAGAATAAAGTAAAAGCAGCAACTTTACTCAAACCTAAGTCCACTCAACAACGCCATTGCGCCTTAAATCGCCCCAAATGAAGAAAGTACTTATTTTGGAGCAAGCCGGGCACATATATTTAAATTTTGCGAGCAACATTATTTAGTTTATAACGCGTATCAACAACAACTTGTTTTAGAGTAAGTAAATAAATAATATGCTACCGCTGAGACTAAAAAAAGTTAAGAATTCAAACACATTGATTGGTATAAATAACCTTACAATGTTGGGTCGTTAAATTTCAATTGGTGGTATATTAGTCTTGTTTGAGATGATTTTTAAAACTATTTCATTGAATATTGCTAATCAAAAATTTGAACACATTATTTCAATAATCATTGATTTTAATTTTTACTTTTGCTGCACATCAAAAAAAATAAAATAAATACCTCATTTCATGTTACGTTTTTTATACTTTGTTATGACCAATGGTATTTTTTAATGAGCCATAAACTATTAGCAACCGTATAATTTTCGATTTTAATCCTTAAAAGAAATAATTAATTATGAACAAACTTATAAAATTTTTCTTAACACTAGTTCTGTTTTCAGGTGTCGCTTTACTGGTATTTATTGCAGGGAATTTTGCTTTATCAGGTTCTCCGTTAATTGCATTAATACCAGTCTCAATAGTATTGTTTATTATCGTAATGTACATCCAGTACAACGAGAAAAAAGACTAATTATTAAAATTTTATATAAAATGTCTTAAAATTTACTGTTTATTTTACTCACCGATTAATAACGTATAAATGGTGTTCGTAAAGTTATCATTATTGATAGTACGTAAGAGAGTTAGTGAACGTTTTGTATAATTTTTTAAAGAGACGTCAAGTCAATACACAACAATGTATTTGCACCTATTGTGTCTGTAATCCGTGAACAATAAGCCACTTATTTCCATTTTGTCATGACCGCTCTTGTTACAAAATAAATTATTAGTGTCGTTGGCGGCAACATATTTCTTATTAAGTGGTGTTTTTTGACTGGATTTCATAATGACTAAATATTAGGTGTTAACTGTCGAAATCCCCTCAAAATACAAGAATATTCATTTTACTTCTTTGATAAAAAACAAAAAAACAAATTATGTGAAATATTTGTTAATAAAAAAGTGAACCGTTTTTTTATCACGTGCGTAGTCTTTAATGCTACTAATGAAAAATTCAAGGTAGAGAATTTAATTTTTTTTTAATCCACATAGAAGAGAAGATTACATGATAAAAAATGATACTTTTAACAAAGGGAAAGGCATTTCATTAAGCCTTGCTAGCGTTAAAGTAAAATCAATATTAACTTTATTGTTTTTATTTTTGCTACCCACCTCAGCACATGCTGCGGCAAACCTAAAATCTGACGATTTTGTTGGTATTTCATTTTGGTTAATATCTATGGCGCTTATGGCGTCAACGGTGTTTTTCCTTTGGGAAACCCAAGGCGTAACTGCAAAATGGAAAACGTCACTAGTTGTTTCGGCACTAGTAACGTTTATCGCTGCAGTCCATTATTTCTATATGCGTGATGTGTGGGTTGCTACTCAATCAACACCTACTGTATATAGATATATAGATTGGTTATTAACAGTGCCATTACTAATGATTGAGTTTTACCTCATTCTTCGTGCCATTGGCGTTGCATCTGCAGGCATTTTCTGGCGCCTATTGATAGGTACTTTGGTCATGCTTATACCTGGTTATATGGCTGAGTCTGGTTACTTAAATATCACCGTAGGATTCGTAATTGGTATGGCAGGTTGGTTCTACATACTATATGAAATCTTTCTTGGTGAAGCCGGTAAAGCTGCCGAAGCGACTGCTAGCGAAGCAGTAAAATACGCCTATAAAGCTATGCGTTGGATCGTAACAGTAGGTTGGGCAATTTACCCAATTGGTTATGTATTCGGTTACATGACAGGAACTGCTGATCAAGAGACATTGAACATTATATATAACCTTGCCGATTTGGTTAACAAAATCGCCTTTGGTTTGTTGATTTGGTATGCTGCAACTAGCGAAAGCCAATCTGCAACAGTAGCAGCAAAATAAACTCGAATAATTAATAATAATAATTATTGTACTTATGAGTTTGCAATCTCGATAAGGGATTGCAAACTTTTTTACACATACGAGTAGTATTCATGACTCAAACCAAAGAAAATATACAACACCAATCCACCTTCTTATTACAGCAATGTGAAGAAGGCATGCTTTCTAGAATAAAAGATAATGAACCTTCATGCTTTCATTTGGCAAGTGGAGGAAGCAGGACTCGGGCAAAATTATGTATTGATGCTGGGTTAGCCCTTCAACTTTCTCCAAAAACCATTGTTGCTTTGGCCAGTACCATAGAATTACTCCACAACGCGTCACTGGTGCATGACGATTTACAAGACGCCGATATTTCTCGACGAGGCAGAGAGTCAGTATGGAAAAAATATGGCAATTCTCACGCTGTCTGCGCAGGTGATGTGATGATATCAGCTGCATTTGGTTCACTTGCTGATGTAGATACATTCACCGCTTTACCTTCACTTTTATCGCAGACTCATAATGCCGTGTCGTTAACTGTCCAAGGTCAATCTATGGACCTCAATGCACAGTCAACAATAAACGAACACGAATATGAATATATAGCGGCAATGAAATCTGGACCATTAATCCAACTCACACTTGCACTACCATTAACAGCTGCCGGTTATGATGAACATATCAAGACAGTCAATCTTGCATTGAATAAGTTTTCAATTGCCTATCAGATACTTGATGACTTAGATGACTGGGAACAAGACAAGCAAAACGAGCAACTTAATCTTATTAATTTACTGGTATCACGATATTCTTTAGAAGAGTCCATAACGATTGCTCGAAATCGTGTCCAATATTTATTGAATCGTTGTCACAGAGAACTTAGCGTACTTCCCTTAAACTGCGCAGCATCTGTGATAACAGCTACACACAAATTGTTAGCAAAAGCCAAGGTAGACTTGAATGAATAAAGCGGTTGTTATTGGAGCTGGTTTTGGTGGTATAGCCTCAGCGCTTCGCTTAAGAGCTAAAGGTTATGAAGTTGTAATTGTTGACCAACGCGAGAAACTAGGTGGACGAGCTCAACAATTTAATAAAGAAGGTTATATTTTTGATGCAGGACCAACAGTAGTTACGGCTCCATTTTTGTTTGAAGAGTTATTTTCACTTTTTGACAAAAAAATGAAAGACTATATAAACCTAGTACCAGTAGAACCTTGGTATCGTTTTGTTTATCCCGACGGTAGCCACTTTGACTACGGTGGTACGATTGAAGAAACGTTAGCTCGTATAGCTGAAATTGAGCCAGAAGATCAAGC
Organism: uncultured Pseudoalteromonas sp.; assembly: GCA_964564805.1. Taxonomy (GTDB): domain Bacteria; phylum Pseudomonadota; class Gammaproteobacteria; order Enterobacterales; family Alteromonadaceae; genus Paraglaciecola. Next base: position 4,671 of record CAZMDX010000185.1, read on the forward strand.
TGGATACCGCTCACTATTGGCACAATCTGAAGCAATTTTTGATGTTGGTTTTACTCAACTATCAGATAAACCCTTTCACAAATTTTCAACCATGATTGCTCAAGTGCCTGCACTTATTCGTCTCAAGTGCTATCGTACCGTTTGGCAAATGGTCTGCGCACATTTAAAAAATGATAAGTTGCGTCAAGCCTTTTCAATACAGCCTTTGTTAGTTGGAGGCAATCCATTTGCAACAACCAGTATCTACAGCCTTATTCATTATTTAGAACGCAAATGGGGAGTGCATTTTGCAATGGGAGGCACTGGCGCATTAGTTGATGGCCTTGCTAAACTTATGAAAGAACAAGGTATTGAAATAAAGCTCAATACTAAAGTAAACAATTTAAGTATTCACAACAACAGAATCACTGAAGTTCACACTGACACAGGCACTCTTTCATGCGATAAACTTGTGTCTAATATAGATCCCAAGTATCTATATCGGAATCTCGTACCCAAAGAGAATCAGACAATTAGTGCCAAAGTTAAAACTAAACATGCCAAATTATCAATGGGGCTTTACGTTTTATATTTTGGCACAACAAAGCAATACCCAGACATAGTGCATCACACTATTTGGTTAGGAAAACGCTACAAATCTTTGTTAAGTGATATTTTTGATAAAAAAGTACTGGCTGACGATTTTTCTTTATATCTTCATCGCCCCACAGCGACTGATCCTAGTATGGCACCTGACGGGTGTGATTCTTTCTACGTACTGGCACCAGTGCCTAATAACCTGTCAGGGATAGACTGGGCAGAACAGGAAAAAGATTATGGAGATCGCATCATCAAAGCATTGGAGCAAACGATAATGCCAGAACTTTCTTCTCACATAGTGCATCGTTTTGCTAAAACACCTAATGACTTTGAGCAGGACTACAGCAGTGTTGAAGGAAGCGGTTTTTCAATTGCTCCTACTTTTCAACAGTCTGCTTGGTTTCGCTTCCATAATAAAGCTGAAGGTCCAGAAAACTTGTATTTGTGCGGTGCAGGAACCCATCCAGGAGCAGGTCTTCCGGGCGTATTGTCTTCGGCTAAAGTGGTTGACCAGCTTATACCTAAAATTCAGAATTGAATCGTGAATGATGAGTGATGATCCTACTGAATTACTAAAAAAGCATGGAAAAACATTTAATTTTGCGCGTTTGTTTTTGGGCTCAGAAACTGGTCTTGCTGCCGCGCGTTTATATCGATTTTGTCGAATAGTGGATGATATAGCCGATGAAAGCCCAGACCCTAAGGTTGCCAAGTTAAACCTTGATGATCTAAAAAATTCAATAACACAAAATACTGCCAGCCATCTCGTTGTAAAAGATTTTCTTAGATTGTGTGAGGAATACGATATTAACAGAAACCACGGCATCACATTAATAGACGGTGTTAGTCAGGACCTCAATCCCGTTGTTTTACCTTCCACTGAAACATTAATCCAATATGCATTCAAGGTAGCAGGAGTCGTTGGCTTGATGATGGCTCCTATATTAGGCGCCAAAAAAGAGGGGCATGCCTTTGCTATTGATTTAGGTATTGGCATGCAGCTTACTAACATTGCTAGAGATGTGCTGGAAGACGCTAAAATGGAGCGTCGTTATATACCGGGCGAGTTAGTTAATACATTGTCAGCATCACAAATTCAATTGGCAAGTCTTGAGCATAGACACCAGATACAAGATGCAATAAAGGTTTTATTAAACCTTGCTGAAGAATATTATCAAAGCGGATTAGCCGGTTTATACTACCTTCCACCACGCAACAGGCAAGCAATTGCGGTTGCCGCTTATGTGTATAGGGATATTGGAAGGAAATTATTGAAAAATGGCTGTCGTTATTGGGAAGGCAGAATATTTGTGTCAAAACCCAGAAAAATATCATTAGCTAGCCAAGCGCTTTGGCATTTAAAAACTTCAGTTATTGCAAGCCACGAAACTGAACACCAAAATAAATTACATCGTTATCTGCAGTGTGAATTTTTTAGTGAATAACGACGTAATGATTTATGACTATGACTTAATCATCATTGGCGCAGGAGCCGCAGGGCTTTCTCTTCTTTTAGCGCTTGATGATGCTGAATATATTGGAACAGTAAAACTGGTTGAGCGAAGCTTGGGCTCTAAGAACGACAAAATTTGGAGCTTTTGGAACAACGATTCAGTTCCGACATATCTTAAAGCAATAGTGTCCCAAGAATGGCAAAAATGGGAGATTTCAGTAGATGACTGTAATTATCCAATGAGCCATCCTTACCATCGATATTGTTCCATTAGATCTGAGTCTCTAATGGACTTGGCGCAGCAACGAGTGCAAGCAAAAACACATTTCGATATTGAATTTGATAGTGACGTTGTATCTGTAGAATCGACAAATGAGCTTGCATTGGTCACTACAAAAAACGGCCAATTGACTGCTCGATGGGTTGTTGATACCCGCCCTCCTCCCTTAAAAACGCATCATGATGGACTTCTTCAATGCTTCTACGGTGAGGAGGTTGTTACTGATTCCGATGTATTTAACTCCTCTACTGTTAAACTCATGCAGCAGTTGGCCAGCTCAGAATTGGGTATTGAATTTATATACATTTTACCTTTTAGTACAAATCACGCGTTAATTGAGTTTACTTGTTTTAGTCCTACCATCATCGAACGAACGATTTTACAAGCACGCCTTAAAAGCCGAATGCACGATATAATTGGTTCACAGAAATATAAGGTTGAGCGAGAGGAATGCGCAGTGTTACCTATGTATGGTATTAATAAAAATACCGATAATAAAAACAAGCGTCTCATTTATGCTGGGATAGCAGGAGGCGCAATGCGAGCTTCGACTGGATATAGTTTTCTAGCATGCCAAAAGTGGGCTAAACAGTGTGCTACTGAACTAAACTCTAAGCAATCTTTATCTGCATCACCAACATTAACACCATTCACACCCATCGGAAGCGTTTACCAAAAAATGGATAGGCTAATGTTAGCTGTGTTGAGAAATGACATGCATATCGGTGTGACTATTTTTATGCAAATGTTTAAAAAGGTTAAACCCGAACGTTTTGTCCGTTTTATGACAGAACAAGCCACCATCATTGATTTTATTTGTGTTATTTGGGCCATGCCAAAACGTGCCTTTTTACGCGTTTTTCTATTTAGAAAAAAATTGAGTCTACGCGGTGAGTAAATTACGTTATACCCAGTTTTATCTGAGCGTTTGCACCTTAGCGATCATTGCCACACTGGTTAATCTTAATATGTCCTCAGACAACTTAATTGCTGTATTAGCGCTGGCCGTTGTTTTTTTAGGATTACCCCATGGTGCACTTGACTTTGCCGTCGCAAAATCTTTAAACTTTATCCCATCTATGTTGTTGGCTATTCGTTTTATCGCTATTTATATAGCGATAGCAGCGTTATCCATCACCTTTTGGGTTTACATGCCTGAAATAGCATTAGTAATATTTCTGAGTATATCAGTATTCCATTTTTCTGCAGACTGGCGTTTATCCATGCCATTTTTCTCACGCTTAGGATTAGCGATTTCTATAATCTGTGGCCCTTCCGTTTTTTACTCTTCAACGGTTGCCGACCTATTCACTGCTTTGTTATTAACAGCTGAGTCAGCTAATTGGATAGTTCAAGGTATGCGACTAACATTTTATATTGGAACACTGCTCTTTTTATACTACGCAATTCGGTTATTGATCAGCAAAAAACTCCCAGCTATGTGGCAAACCATAGAGTGCATAGCACTGATTGTCAGTAGTCTGGTTTTGAGCCCTTTAGTCCATTTTGGTCTATATTTTTGTTTGTTACATTCACCAAAGCACCTTCAAGATGTGAGTGTAAAACTTGGTGTTAGCATTAAACGGGCTGTCATTGTTAGTTTTCCGTTTGTAATAATAACCATTGCTTTAGGGGCAGGAACATATGAATTATTTGGTAGCAATGAGATAAGTACTGATCTATTGCGCTGGATCTTTATCGGCCTGTTCGGTTTAACCGTATCACATATGGTGTTAATCCACTTGTGGCACGGTTCAGACTGAAGACAACCGCTCGGGAATATTGCACCTTGTATGCTCAAATACTTTTGGAAACCATGCTGCAAAAATATTAGCTCCATCTTCTAACAACTTCACTAGCTCTTGTTCATCCCACCAGCGAACATCCATGACTTCTTCCGGGTTTGGCTGCCACTGAACATTCTCTACTTCGGTAATAACTATTTTATCTAGCTCGTGTTCAATCATGTTGTTGTCTAGCTGGTACTTGTACTGAATTTGTCCTATATGCGACAAGTTTATAAGCTCGTGTATACCCAACTCTTCAGAAACACGTCTCCTTGCGGCATCATTTATATTTTCGCCTGGTAAAGGATGTGAACAGCAAGTATTGGCCCAGAGCCCCCCACTGTGATATTTATGCAAAGCACGTCGTTGAAGAAGATATTCAATCCTCTCATTGTTACGCCGGATTATCATCAGAGAAAATGCTAGGTGCAAATCTCCACGAAGGTGAGCCAACATTTTTTCTGCATAGCCAGTAATTTTGCCGTTGTTATCGACCAAAGCTACAAGTATTTCTGGTTTTTCTTTTTTCATAAGTTTAAAACAACATTAGACATAAAAAAGATCAGTATTAACTTACTTTTTATAAACATAACTCTATTATTTTTTACATATTGATAACAATGTCTAAAAATAACCTCAAATAAGTAAGTGATTTATTTCATCTTAGTCCTTAACCACACCACTAACCCCGAAATAACTAAGAAAAAAGGTAATAAAAACAATATAACTATAACTTGGCGTTTTTGTTGACTGGTTAAATCTAAGCGTTCAACTTTTATTTCTTTGGCGCTGATAAATGTTTTGTAATCTAACTCTGCTAACCAGTTAACTAAGTTAAGTCCCATCTGAGCGTTGCTATATTGCTCGATATAAACATTGCTTAAAAAGTCTGCGTCTGTGAATACGATGAGTCGGGTATCTGATAATTTATCTCCTGCAAGCGCATCACTTTTTTCTTCTATCACTACGTAGGCAAACGGAATCGGACCAGCAGTGTCGGTACTTGGATCAAATTGGATATCTAAAGTTCGATTAGTTTCTGCCCAACTATTTTCTGTTGATGCCGTAGAAGCAATCACAGCATGTTTGATGCTTGCTCGGCGCTGGGGTAAAACATTTATAGAACGTGGGCGAACGTAAAATGTATAATCCAAACCTTCAGTTAATGCTTTGTGACGCTGATAGTTTTTTGTCGCAGGGCTGCCGACATCGTCACCAATATGATTGGTAAGATCGACTACAATATCAGACTGAACATCAAGTCCCCACTGATTAAGTATAGTGTTTAAACTTGGATTCTTTTGAAGCTGTTGTGCACTTAACGGGTTGTTTGGAGTGGTAACCAAAGTGTGTTCAATTAAAAACAATGCATCACCCCCTTTGGTTAAATAGTCGCTAATAACTGTTTCTTCGTTTAAGCTTAATTGTGTTTTTGGACCAGCAATAATCAATACGTCGCAATCTGCAGGAATAGACTGACTGATTCCCAACATTAATGTTTTGCTGGTAATGTTGTTGTCAGATAACAGTTGTTTGAATTTCGATAAACCAGTGAATTCTATATTTGAGCTCGAATACTCGCCATGCCCAGTTAGAAAGTACACTGTCCTGGGAGCGCGACTAACGCTGGCTATTGCATTGGTTAATTTATCTTCAGACAATACACTCTGGGTAAAATCGACATCTTTACGGTTGTTACCTGATTGAACGATCACTTTTCGCTCATCCGCATTAATCGCATTACCGAATTTTGCCGCATAGGCAATCTGTTCAATAGGATCGATGATTTCAGTTTTAATAACACCCACAGACACTCTTTCATATTCTTTGAATAAGTCCAGTAGGTATTTAGGTGGTACGCCTACATGAAAGGCGGTTAACTGCACCTCGTTGGCCAATGTGCTGACATACTCTTGGGTGTTGTTAGATAATGTATGCTGCTTATCTTGTGTGACATCCCATCTTGAGTTCGAGTTATTGGCTAAGTAATGACTTACTCCAATAAACGCCATACTGCCTGTGACGATGCAAATAACCATAGACAGCTTTTTCCATCGTTTGAAGCTAAATGGCGGCATCCATTCAGTCTTATTTTCTTGACTAGAACGATGTCTGTTAATCAAACTGAGTTGTATAAGAAATACCATGCCACCAATGGCAGTAAGTGTCATGGCCAAGTAACTAAATTGTTGTTTGATATAAACAAGTGATAATCCGAGAATAAGACATAAAAGTCCAAAAACGCAGAACAACGGCAAAAGATTACGTTTATTCATTAATGCCACAACCTATTGTCGATACTCAGCCGTGTAAGGACTAAACACAATAAAATACCTGCTAAATAATAAACCACGTCACTGGGGGTAATGATGCCTACAGCGAAGTTTTCTAAATGTGTATGTGTACTCAACTGGTTAAGGAAGTGTTCGGCAGGGCCACTGACATATTGAGTGAAACTAGTAGCAAAGTAGAGTGAAAACAAAATCAGGTAAGACACCATAGCGGCAATTATTTGGTTCGATGTCCAAGAAGAAGCCAATAAACCAACAGCAATAAAAAAAGCCCCTTCCAGCCAAATCCCTAGATATCCCGATAAAATACTGTACGGGTCTGGGTTACCAAAGTATTCCAAAATAAAGTAATAACTAATCGTCAGGGAAATTAACAATGTAAAGAAAATAACCATACTGAAATATTTACCCAACACAATCATAGTGTGGGTTAAGGGAGCAGTGAGCAAAAATTCCATGGTACCATTTGATTTTTCTTCAGAAAATAAACGCATAGTAAGTAGTGGGATAAAAAACACCAACATAAATTCCATTAGATGAAAAACATCTCGTAGCGACACTTCACGATTTTGATCGATAATCAGAAAAAAGAAGATATTAAACATAGACAACATCACAATTAAAATAATATAGGCAACTGGTGAGCTAAAAAAGCTGTGTAATTCCTTTTTTGTTAATACAAAAACTTTATTCATCTGACACTTGCCCCCCTTCATGTCTTGATGCATGGACTTGATGGTGATGAATAAAAACCTGCTCTAGGGTTAAGGGTCGTAATTGAGTAATATCTTTGTTTTTTAGTAACTTTTCTAAAGGGTCATCAAGCAATATTCGCCCGGACTTGATCATGAGTACCCGCTGAGCTACTTGCTCAATTTCGGTCAAGGTGTGAGTACTTAGCAAAACCGTTCTTTGGTCTCGTTGATTTTTGATCAAGGCCAACACTTGTTGAATTTGCATGGGGTCAAGGCCACTCGTGGGTTCATCTAAAATAAGCAATTTAGGTTCATGAATAATAGCCTGAGCAATGCCAACTCGTTGTTTGTATCCTTTGGATAAAGTGGCAATATTTTTTTGTTTCACTTGCTCTAGGTCACACTCTTCGAGTACTTTAGCCAACTGATATAATCGTTTGTTTTTAGGTACACCTTTAATTTCAGCCGCAAATTTTAGATAATATTGCACTGTCATATCGCCATACAGCGGAGGTTTCTCAGGTAAATAGCCGATTTTTTGCCGAATGGTCAATGAGTGTTTAGTCATGTCATCACCATCTACGTATACCGTGCCAGATGTTGCTGAAATAAAAGAAGTCAAAATGCGCATCAAGGTAGTTTTCCCAGCCGCATTTTTACCTAATAGCCCAACAATATCGCCTTTTTTCATTTCAAAGGAAACCTTATCTAATGCCTGAAATGAACCAAAACTTTTACTGACTTGTTGCACAATCAACATTGAAAATGTCCTTCTTCGATAAATAGCAGTTTAACTTTATAATTTTCTATCATAACCCTTTTGCAACCTAAGCTCGCGGCCAATGCAAGATCTGTTTCACAAACGCTTTATTTAGTGTTTTCTAGCGACTCATCCATTTTTACTTTGCTAGCACGTCTGACTGAATATGAGACGACAATATGTGACGAGTAGCGGCCACCCCTAATTTTTTCAGAGTAGGGTTAGCAACTGTTATTACTTCGATATTCAATTCAGATAACCCAATGATTAAAAAGCGATAAGTCGATGTTATGAAATGGACATGTTATAAAACATACATTATTACTGAATACTCTTTATCTGTTACACCGCTCAAATATACCAAAGGTGCTCAATACATAGAGCTGATAATTAAAGATGAAAACGTAATCTGTTCAATATTAATCGATGAGCTCAAACCACTAAACCCATTACCACAGGTAACCAAGTTCGCTGTGCTAAACATTAAAAAGCTCAATGTGGTGGTTTACTCGTGAATATGCCTTAAGGCTTAACCGGTAACAATCTTACAACCCCATATTGAACAACATCCCTAGAATCATAAAAAATATGGTTTAACTTATCAAAATTAAAATTAAAAAGGTTCAGCTTTTGTATGCTAAAAGTACGGACCTCTAAAGCTATTTACTGCAATCTGTACTTAAAGCGGATAGGCTAATAACATTAAGTTAACAATAACAATAATTTAGGATGTCCGATGAATTTAGCAAGTCTCGATATAGCCATTTTTGTGGTTTACGTAATAGGGCTTTTAGCCCTAGCCTTATATATCTCTCGAGCAGAAAAAAATCACGAAAGAGATACCAAGGATTACTTTTTAGCCAGTAAATCACTTCCTTGGTGGGCCATAGGTGCTTCACTTATTGCTGCAAATATCTCAGCTGAGCAAATCATTGGTATGTCAGGTTCAGGTTACATACTCGGTTTGGGCATTGCGTCATACGAATGGATGGCGGCAATCACTTTGATAATAGTAGGTAAATACTTCTTACCTATTTTCCTCAAAAATGAAATCTATACAATGCCTCAGTATTTACAGCAACGTTTTGATGGCCGAGTTAAAACCATCATGGCGGTGTTCTGGTTGGCGGTGTATGTATTTGTTAATTTGACTGCGGTTTTATGGTTAGGAGGTTTAGCCATTACTACGATCACCGGTGTTGACTTAGCTTATGGCATGATATTTCTTGGTTTGTTTTCCATTGCTTATTCATCATACGGCGGTTTAAAAGCCGTTGCTTACACCGACATAATTCAAGTTGTATTATTAGTATTCGGTGGGTTAGTGCTAACTTATATCAGTTTAGATTTGGTTTCAGATGGCAAGGGTGTTTTTGCAGGGTTCTCAATATTGACAGAGCTAGCACCCGAAAAGTTTGACATGATATTTGCTGCTGATAGCCCGCATTATATCAGCCTACCTGGTTTATCAGTGTTAATTGGCGGTATGTGGGTAATGAATATTTCTTATTGGGGTTTTAACCAATACATTATTCAGCGCGCATTAGCAGCTAAAGACTTGGCCGAAGCACAAAAAGGTATTGCATTTGCGGCCTATTTGAAAATTTTGGTTCCCTTCTTTGTCGTTGTTCCAGGTATAGCCGCGTCTGTATTATTTACTGATTTAGACCGAGCAGATCAAGCTTATCCAAGTCTAATGAACCTGATGCCTGTTGGATTAAAAGGGTTAGTATTTGCTGCATTATTCGCAGCGATAGTCTCTTCGTTAGCATCGATGTGCAATAGTATATCGACTATCTTTACTATGGATATTTACTCCCACTTCAAAAAAGATAAAAGCCAGAGTCACTATGTCAAAGTGGGTCGTATTGTGAGCATAGTCGCGCTCATTATTGCGATGATATGCGCAAGACCATTGCTCGGACAATTTGAACAAGCGTTTCAATATATACAAGAATTTACAGGTTTCTTTACTCCCGGAATAGTGGTTATCTTTTTATTAGGTATGTTCTGGAAAACTATGAATTCAGTAGGTGCAATTACTGCAGCTGTAGGCTCAGCCGCGTTATCCATATTGTTCAAAGTTACCTTACCTGCTTTACCCTTTATGGACCGAGTGGGTGTGGTGTTTTTAACTTGCATAGCATTAGCAGTATTGGCATCCCTTGCAACCCGCAAAAACTATGTTGCTGGAGGCACAGGTGTTGTTTCGTTAGACAAAGTGAACTTTGATACATCGGGTTCCTTTAACATCCTTGGTATAGGAATAGTTGTTATCCTTGCCGCGTTATATGCTACTTGGTGGTAAAATATTTTATTTAATACGATGAATAAAAAACATTAATAAAACTTGAATTAGGAGTGTTTCAAATAAATGTCTAACTTGATAAAACATTGTGTTTTGTTCGCTCCTATTTGGTTCGCATGGTAGTTATAAGGTTGAAAATGATAAAATGTATTAGTGTTTGGTTGGCTTTCACAACAAGTATATTTGCCCTAGCCGCGCCATCGCAATCGCAATCGTTAGATTGGCAAAACCCAGAAGTGTTTAGAATAAATAAGGAGCCAGCTCGGAGTTTTTTCTATAGTTATGACAATGCACAAGCGGCTTTTTCTAAAACACCTTGGGATCAGACCAATCATATATTGCTCAATGGCCAGTGGAAATTTAATTGGGTGGACTCTGTTAAGAAAAAATCCAATAATTTTTATCAAGCTAATTTTGACGATAGCCAATGGGGCCAGATTGCAGTGCCCGCCAACTGGGAAGTAAATGGTTACGGCACACCCTTTTATCATTCTCACCAATGTTTTAAAGCTGATGCAATTCCGCCTGAAATGCCAGCCCATTACAATCCTGTAGGAAGTTATCGAAAAACATTCACATTGCCGAACGAATGGAGTGAAAAACAAGTATTTTTACATTTTGGTGCAGTGAAATCAGCCTTCTATCTGTGGG
>CAZMDX010000186.1:0-9806 GCA_964564805.1 uncultured Pseudoalteromonas sp.
ATGCCCCTTACGACAAAGCCCCATACCAACAATTATTTGGTTCAAAAGTACAATTTAACAGCATTAGAAGTGTGTTGAGTTTTGATGAAGCAAGTTTAAATATGGGGATTGTGACCGCTAATCCTGTTGCCAGAGATATTTTTAGAAGAGAGTGCGACAGATTATTATCCAGAGATACGCATAGAGGCATGGTAAGCGAGCGAGTACAAGAAGTGCTATTACAATCAGGAGCAGAATTCCCAACGAGTAGGCTTGTTGCCAGTCAATTACACATGAGCGAAAGCACCCTGCAACGCCGTTTAGCTAAAGAAGGTTATAAGTTCCAACAATTACTCGACCAAGTCAGGAATAAACTCGCTTATGAATATTTAACGGGTACTCAACTCACCATTAATGAAATAGCGGCGTTATTGGGATTCAGTGACGCAGCAAATTTCAGAAAGTCTTTCAAACGCTGGTCTAAGAAAACCCCATCAACTGTAAGAAGCGACACTTTTATCAAAAAGACAACAAATTTACATTAGCAAAACATGCACATTAAATGATGCCGTCACCACTAGAATGTTTTACTGCTAAAGCCAATGACTGTGACTCATTGTTATAATATGAAAACACAAAGACAGGGGTAACAACGTCTAGTTCAAACAAGTACCTGGGTAATTTTTCAACAAACTATTCGAATTAGCCGTCTTGCTTTATGATGACGTATAAGACCCAATATTATGTTAACTGTCTAATTTAAGGGGCGTATTTATTGTTATGACACAACAAATCACACTGAGTGAATGCTTGTCATAAATAGATAGAAAAAATTTACAAATAAACTTATGGGCTAAGGACTGCCTTCACAGACGACTCAACGGGAACGTCAATAATCTTAGGGCTTCAAACCCCTCACAATACGGTAATATCCGCTATGGACGAAGAAATCAAACAGTTACAGGTTATCTCTAACGTAATCACCCAATATCTAATTAACAACGGTCTTCAAATTTTAGTTACATTGATAATTTTAATTGCTGGATATTTGATTGCTAAGAAACTGGGTAAAGCCGTTCAAGCTTTGATGATAAGTAAAAAAATAGATGTGACATTAAGTCACTTTATCGGCAACTCCGCCCATCTCGTCATTATGGTCTTCGTCATTATGATGGTTTTGAGCAGACTAGGTATTAGTGTGACACCCTTAATTGCCGTTGTAGGTGCCTTATCATTGGGAGCTGGCTTGGCCTTGCAAGGGATGCTCGCCAATTACGCTGCCGGATTTACCATTATTATCACCAGACCTTTTGTTGTTGGCGATACGCTCAGTGTGCAAGGTCAAACAGGCTTAGTCGAAAGTGTGCATCTGGCTTACACCATATTGATTGACGAAGACGATGTGCGTATTCAAATACCTAACCGGCTAGTCGTTGGCGAAATCATGCACAATTCGAAAGAAGAAAAACTGGTCGAATTATGCGTGGGCGTTGCTTATAAGTCTGACCCCCATCAAGTTATTACTATTGTTGAAAATGCTCTCAAAGGGATCGAAGGCATAAACACTGCGCGGGGGCCCGTTATAGGTATCGACGAATTTGCTGATAGCAGTATCAATATTGGTATTAGGTTTTTGGCGCCAACCTATAAGTACTTCGAGTTCAAGTATGCCGCTAATCTGGCTATTTATGACGCGTTTAAACAACAAGGTATAGAAATCCCCTTCCCTCAACGCGAAGTGAACCTTATTGGTCAATAAGCATCCCCAACCAAACTGTGGGTCAGCTAGCCAAAATTTTGTTCAGCCTTTTTACCACAAGGCACCACAGAGATAAGTAAGTTCGGGCCGTCGCAGTTAAACAAAGAAAAAAAATTAACTGTGAAACCAGGTAGGTAAGTTGGCAAACACCCATTGCAATTTGCGCCAATGTTTAGCATTTATTTACAATGGGTTTTGCTGCTATTTTCTGACTCGGTCGGCTCTATCGGCTTTAAAATATAGCGATATTAATTTACTGATCGCTACATCATGTCTTTAAAGCGGTTTGTCATGCTTAAGTCGATTGGATTAGCAAATCCGGGGATGCGCATTTCTTTATCGGTCATCTGAATGTCGTTTTCGTCGATAAGATCCTGACCAAAATGATAAATAGTATCGAAGTTACCTTGGGTAGCAGCCGTGTCATAATCGCGAGCGTTCTTACGCACCTGCTCACGACGAGACTGGTAGTCCACCATTTCTTCTTTGCTGTATCGCTTGGCTAGCATGGTATCTACAACCTGTGGTGACAACATGGTAGCAGTTGCATTGTTGCCTCCAAATCCTTTAGAATTTAGAAACGCTACGTCGATATTTCCCACACCTTTGTCAATATCGGTAGTTGAAATATTCAGTCGCTCATCAAAGACATCGTCTGCCACTTTATCGATAGTTTTAATGCCCGGAATTAATCCGTGTTTAAACACCCCCAGACTCACCATCAATTGTTCGGCACTGGCGGGAGACAATGGGTGGCCTAGATAAGCTTTTGCCGCAGTAACAGGCCAATTTTGAATATCAAATACCTTTGCAACTTCATGAAAAATACGTGATTCAGTGATCCGGTTTGCAGGGGTACTGGAACCATGAGCTTGAATAAATGAACGCTCGCGAAGCGACTCGTCACCCACAATCGCACGAGCTGCAGAAACTGCTTTTGCCATGGTGATGTAATTACCAGGGCCAGGGGCTGAAATAGATTTTTTGTAACCATCAGCATTAATAAATACATCACTGACTGCACCATGAATGTCTGCCCCAAGTTCTAAAGCTAATGCATCGTCCATTAACACCACATATTGGGTTGATTCGGCAATGGTGAAACCACAATTTTCTCCAAAAGGACGGCTGGCTCGGCGATGATCAACACTGTCCGTTTTATCTAAACGTTTTAAGTTGTCTTCGCTGGCAAGTGCACCCATCGTTGCATAGCCATCAATAATCTCTGGCAATATCGGTGCTTCAGCATTACCTACCACTGCAACGCGGCGCTTACCATTATTGATATCTTCAATAGCGGCCCTAAGATTATACAGGAAACTGGCACAGGCTCCGACAATCGCACTGGTGTGACCTACGCTGCCTAATACATAAGCATTAACAAAGTCAGCTGGCATAGTATTTAGGCCTAAGGGACACTGTTTGGTACTGACTCTGCCTCCCTTTAAGCGGGACTGCAGCATGCCACCAAAGCCGTTCTCATCAAGTTGCGACATGGCATTACTGGCGTATACGCCTATTTCATCAGGTTTGACGGCATCGACGACTGTTTTCCACTCAATACCTAATGAACGAATAGCATCTGATGCACCCATAATCGCCATTTGTAGGGCGCGAGGATGAAAGCGAGCATTGTAATGATCTGCGGGGTTAAATCCGCTGGGTAGCTGTCCGGCGACTTTTACCGGGCATTCACGATAGCTGTCAGTTTTAAATTCAACATCACCAAGAATTTCAATTTTGACATTTTCTTTATCAATATCACTTAGCTGCCAGCTTGGAGGCAACGGATCAGGTAACTGCTTTCGGTTTAATTCAAAACAAATGCCTTGTTTATCAGACGAGCGCATCGTGATATTTTTTTGCCAATGCACGGCATCAACGTCAAAATGGCTTTTTTCAATTTTACGAATAAGAGTGGAGTTTAAAATTTGCTCTGAAAAGCTTTCAATCACTTGTGCTGCGTTAAAAGACTGTCCATTTGTGTCGATATAAGTTCCGGCTTCAAAACGTACTAATTTCATCATTGTGGCCAAGCCAAGCATGGTTTCTTGACTTTCACTGGCAGGTAAACTTTCTATTACCATACGCTTGTAAGCATGGTGAAATGAACTTCGACCAGCAGCATTAAAGCCACCAAATCCAACTATGACGGGTAAAGAAGACATACGTAAAACACCAAAAGTTTGAAAATACATGAATGAAACTCAGTGTAATACCTTATTTTGTTATCGGGCAGGGTTGTATTAGCCATAACTAGTGGTGTTTTAGCCACATTGTCGGTATTGTTGTAAAAATCATCTTAAAAGTTACCACATCGACTAGTGCATAAAATTACCTTTTTACTTTGCGATAATATGTTGGCGACCAGCGCAACCTTGCCTTTCGAAATGTTACGTGCAGCTGAAAGCGCCGCTCGCGGTGTAGCTGGAAATGCCGCTCGCAATAAAACCAGAAGTGCTGAACACGATCCCTCAGAAAACCCAGCTCGTGATAAAAATGGCCGTCATGTTGAACCCGTACTCATTCAAACAACCGCACTAAACAAACTACCAGTGAATAGCAGTGTTGGCTTCCCCCTTCTCCCTGATACTACCCTTGAAGAGGCAGGTAATAGCGACATTATTTACCTGCCTGCACTGTGGCGAAACCCTAGGCCTATCGTAAAAAAGCATCCAGAAATTTTAGACTGGTTGCGCCAGGCTTATGAAAATGGCGCAATGATATCTGCAGTAGGTACGGGGAGTTGTTTCTTAGCAGAGGCTGGTTTGCTCAACGATAAACCCGCCACCACTCACTGGCATTATTTTGATCAGTTTCAAAGAGACTATCCAAAAGTAAAACTGAAGCGTCAATATTTCATTACTCAGGCTGGCAACCTATATTGCTGTGCGAGTGTGAATGCGATGGCCGATCTCACTGTTCATTTTGTTAAGCGTATGTATGGCGATGCAATAGCAAGTTTTGTTGAGCGAAACTTTTCTCACGAAATTCGCCGCTCATATGAGCACACTGGCTATTTTGAAGGAAGCACAAAACAGCACCCTGATGAGGATATTGTGCAGGCGCAAATTTGGTTACAAGATAACTATAATCGGCAGATTAAGATGAGTGAGGTAGCAAATCGTTTTGATATGAGTGTGCGTACCTTTAACCGCCGCTTTAAAAATGCCACTGCACAATCGCCACTGCATTATTTACAGGCAGTACGCATCGAAATAGCAAAGGATTTACTGCAAACCAGTAACTTAAATGTGAGTGAAGTAGCAGATAAAATTGGATATCAGGATGTAGGGTATTTTACCACCTTGTTTATGAAGCTGCTGTCCACATCGCCTCGTGAATACCGGTCAACGGTACGTGCCAAATTATTTACGGTTGATTAAACCTTACAATAATATTGAGCAGTTTCAATACTTGAATAAACACCCAAACTCACACCTATATGTGCTACTCAGATTTTTACGCCATCATCAATCAAATAGTACAGATGGATGCAAATGTGATCACCGTAGAAACATCGCGATCAGATATGGCGTTGTTAGAGGTATTTGATAGTTACCAGCACCCAAATCAATTGATGTGGGTGTTTATGATATTCATTCACCTAACATTCCTAGTTTAGAAGCCATTTTGACGCTATTTAAACTGGCCAGCATTAACGTTCCTTTGGCTAATTTATGGGTCAACCCTGATTGTGGATTAAAAACACGCAACTGGGATAAAGACACACCAGCGCTTCAAAAACATCTGGTAAGCCATTAAAATTGCCCGTGCACGTTTTAAACAATCCGCCGCTTAACAAATTGACATCAGCCTTCCTCTTCCAGAGTGGGACTGACAAACTCAATAGCTACGACCTCTCCAGTGGCGGGTATATAATCTTGTGATGGTAGCCATTTTGAGTGCATCAAAATTCCTAACAGTTGATCATTTTGTCTCAACAGTACCACTTGGTTTCGCACCCAGGGCGGGATCTGCCATTGCTTGAACCATTGTTTTAATGGTTTGCTGTGTACTGCCCCTTTCGGGGTAAAACGCTGTGAATAACCACCAAATTGAATGCTGATGTCGCCGGCTTTCGAATCGAGTGTCAAGCTATTGATATTGGATTTAGAGCATTGTCTGAAATACAGCGTGCCCATATCTGAAGGAAGATCTATTTGGGAACTTCCATTCCAAATCAATACTTGTTTATCAATCAGTGGCTTAACAGCAATCAAAAAAAGCATTTGATTGAAGCGCCTAAACTGCCAACCGTTCCATTGTAAAATAGGTGTTGCATCTTCTGCAGCATCAAGTACTTCCGGCTTGAGTTGATTTAGCACTGCCAAAGAGGGGCTTTGAATACCAAGTTTAAATAACCAATATCGCACCAACTGATTTAGCCATGATTGACTTAACAGTTGAAGAGCAGGTAGATGAAGACTATTAGCAGACGCTTGTATTTGCTTGAGCTTTTTCTCGCAGACTTCATCTAACAAATTTTGTTGTTCAGCGCACAATGCAGCGCTGCGACTAACTGATCGAGAAATTTCAGGCCAACGGCTTTGTAAAATTGGCAACACATCATGACGTAAGAAATTACGCTCAAAGTCAGTATTTTGATTAGACTCGTCTTCACACCACAACAGTTTATGTTGTTGTGCATAGTCCAAAATAGCTTGTTGTCTGGTATCTAGTAGTGGTCGGTAAAACCCAACTTGTTTATTGGGCTGGGATGGATAATCTGAAATCCACATACGATTCATCGCCGACAGACCTTTAGGCCCAGCTCCCCGTTTTAGCTGCAATAAAAAAGTTTCAAGTTGGTCATCTTGATGTTGTCCTAGTAACACAAGGCTATTAGCGGGCGCTAATTCAGCTAACTTGTTATAACGTGCTTCTCTAGCTTGTGCTTCAAGACTTTGTCTTGGTTCAATTTGTACGTTTACGTTAGCGGCTTGAAATTCAATATCTAAACTAGCGCAAACCTGCTGACAATGTGTTTGCCACTTATCTGCGTGTTGGCTTAAACCATGGTGAATGTGAATAGCACTAAGACAAAAGTTGAAATGGTCTTGTTGCTTTAAATTGTGAATAGCGTGCAATAAAACATGGGAAT
This sequence comes from uncultured Pseudoalteromonas sp., assembly GCA_964564805.1. Taxonomy (GTDB): domain Bacteria; phylum Pseudomonadota; class Gammaproteobacteria; order Enterobacterales; family Alteromonadaceae; genus Paraglaciecola. The sequence goes on from CAZMDX010000186.1 coordinate 6,843, forward strand.
CAACACCACCACTGTAGGCCACAACAACATGGGTGGCCGACAAAAGTGGCTCACTATTTAGATGTTGTTTAAGTGCATTCAAAACTAACATAATGACTCGTAACCCCTAATAACAAAAAAGCCATCTTTTCAGATGGCTTTGTACTGTTTATCTATATATAGCTGGCTTTACTATTTAACAATAACCAAAAGACATCAATCGTGCATAACGTTGAGCTAATAATTCTTCGGTAGATAAACTGCAAAGCTGAGCCAGTTGTTGTTTAAGCGTGGCTTTTAAATTAGAAGCCATACTGTCGTGATCTCTATGAGCGCCACCTAGTGGTTCATTCACAATCTGATTGATCAATCCTAGCTCTTTGATTTGACTCGCGCTGACACCCATAGCATCAGCAGCTTGTGGCGCTTTTTCAGCACTTTTCCACAGTATAGAAGCACAACCTTCTGGTGATATAACCGAGTAAGTGCTGTATTGCAGCATATTAACCCTGTCACCTACACCAATAGCCAATGCACCGCCTGAGCCGCCTTCGCCAATTACAGTACATATGATAGGCACTTTCAAGCCAGACATGACTTTTAAGTTTCGAGCGATAGCTTCACTTTGGCCACGCTCTTCTGCACCTACACCAGGATATGCTCCTGGGGTATCAATAAAAGTAATAATAGGAATATTAAAGCGTTCGGCCATTTCCATCAGACGTAGTGCTTTTCGATAACCTTCAGGTTTAGGCATACCAAAATTACGCTTTATTTTTTCTTTGGTGTCACGGCCTTTTTGATGGCCAATGATCATTACTGGTTGCTCATCAATGTTGGCTAAACCGCCAACTATGGCTTTATCATCTGCAAACGCTCGATCACCAGAAAGCTCATCAAAATCAGTACAGATACGTTCCACATAATCGTAGGTATATGGACGCATTGGATGACGAGCTATTTGACAAATTTGCCATGCGCCTAAGTCTGCAAAAATTTTCCGACTTAACTCGGCGCTTTTTTCTCGAAGCTTGGTAATCTCTTCTTCGATATTGAGATCAAATTCACCACCTTGATTGACTAGTCTCAACTCTTCAATCTTCGCTTCTAATTCAGCGATAGGCTTTTCGAACTCTAAAAAATTTACACTCATTGAACACCTAATAATAATTGTTTGCAGCTTTTCATTCATTCGCTTTTATAAAAAAGTTAATGAAACTCTAAGTCAACTTGAGGTTTACCCAATAGCTGTTGTAAGTCATATAGTAACTCATCTTGGGGAGTAACGTACCATTGTGCGCCCAGGGTTAAATTTACTTTCACATCTGGATGCACATAATGTATCTGTACCGGACAACTTCCACCTTGGTGTGGTTGCAAAATCGTTTGTATTTTAGCCACAGTTGCAGAATTACACCAACTAGACTCCAAGCGTATTTGCAGACCTTTGGCATTTTTCTCACGAGCTTGTACTAAATCCATCACATCACGAGCTGACATTGTATTGCCACCAGAGAATTCATCAAAGCTGACCTGTCCACTTATCACCAATATTTTGTCTTCTTGCAATAATTCCTCGTATTGTTCAAGCATATCGGGGAAAAATCGAACATCTACTCTGGCACTTTTATCATCAAGTGTGACTAACGCCCAACGACGGCCGCGCTTATTGGTCATCACTCTAACGCCTAATACCAGACCCACTGCAAAAGAAGTTTGGTCTCTATTTGTTGGCTTAAGATCAATTAAACGGCAAGGCGCATAATGTTTGATTTCATTCAGGTACTGATTAATGGGGTGCCCAGTAAGATAGAGGCCTAACGTAGTTTTTTCACCGTCTAACCAGACTTTATCTGGCCAAGTGGGCACATCAGCAAAGGCTTGTTTTACTTGTTCAGGTTCATTGGTCAACAAACCAAACATATCTGATTGCCCCGATGTCTTATTCTTGGCATGTTGACCTGCCGCTGCTAAAGCGTCAGGCAAAGAAGACATGATTGACGCACGATGAGGACCTAAGTTATCTAAAGCACCTGCTAAAACTAATTTTTCTAATATGCGTTTGTTGATACGTTTCAGGTCAATTTTGGCACAAAAATCGAATAAATCGCTAAACTTACCGGTTTCTTCACGCGCTTCAATGATAGCGCCGATCGGGCCTTCACCCACGCCTTTAATTGCACCTATACCATAAACAATACGCCCTTCATTATCGACAGCAAATTTATGGCTACCAGCATTCACATCAGGCGGTAAAATAGTCAGTCCCATACGGTTACAATCATCAACCAAGGTCACAATTTTATCTGAATTATCCATATCTGCAGACATAACGGCAGCCATAAACTCAGCGGGGTAATGCGTTTTAAGCCATAAGGTTTGATAAGAAACTAACGCGTAAGCGGCAGAGTGTGACTTGTTGAAACCGTATCCAGCAAACTTTTCTACTAAGTCAAAAATCTTGATGGCAAGAGTCGGATCGATACCGTTTTCTTTGGCTCCAGTCTCGAACGACTCACGCTGTTTTTCCATTTCTTCTAGATTTTTTTTACCCATAGCACGGCGTAATAAATCGGCACCACCCAAACTATAACCTGACATCACCTGAGCAATCTGCATGACCTGTTCTTGATACAGAATAATACCGTAAGTCGGCTGCAGAATTTCTTTGAGACACTCGTGTTGGTATTCTGCATCAGGATAAGAAACTTCTTCGCGACCATGTTTACGGTCAATGAAGTTATCTACCATGCCTGATTGTAATGGGCCGGGCCTGAATAAGGCCACCAGTGCAATAATATCTTCAAAACTGTCTGGTTTAAGGCGTTTAATCAACTCTTTCATACCACGGGATTCAAGCTGGAACACCGCAGTGGTTTCTGCATTTTGCAGCACTCTAAAACATTTTGCATCAACCAGAGGGATAGCGCTGATATCAACATCAATGCCTTTGCCCTCTTTTATCATATCCGTCGCCCACTGAAT
>CAZMDX010000187.1:0-6526 GCA_964564805.1 uncultured Pseudoalteromonas sp.
CGATTTATCAAAGCCATAGGATCACGCCCTTACTGTCGGTTGGTTAAATACATCTGTTCAATTTCTATCCTTGCAGAATTAAAGAGGCACTGCTTACCTGATCAAGGCAGCTCAAAACAAATATCTAAAATAAAATGATAGGCAACAACGTGTAAACCTATCGCTGATTGGACAACCCTGGCGAAATTATCAACAACTTTCAGGAGTGCATTAACCAGGATATTAAATTAGAGATACTCATTAATGGTAATAAACTTACCGTCATGAAGGATTAAAACCTTAACTATGACCCAACAAAACCATCCAATCATTATGTCGTACAATGAGTTTGAAACCATAGCTGGGTTAAAATTGCATACAACATATCCACATTTAGGGTTTTTTCATGGTCATTAATCAAGTCATCAAAGGCCGCCTGCAGCACTTTATTATTTAGCAGGCCAAGATCCTGCAGGCCGGTATGCGACAACAACAGGCGCAACTCCACTTGGTTGTTTCTGATTAAATTAGCAAAGTGATGATCAAATACCGTTTTATGCTTGTTCCAACAGATTGAATCAGGCAGATAGTCGCGCATGGTATGCCTAAGCAGCCATTTAGGGTAAGCCCCCTGGATCAACATTTTCTCTGGGATGGCAAAACTAAACTCAACAATTTTCTGATCAAAAAAAGGATGTCGAACCTCAACGCCATAATTATCCGCAACTTTTTGATACGAACGCATTGCGTTAAAAGTGGATGTGGTGTTTACACCTTCATATCTGGCATGTTTAGCCGGGCTAAAACTTTTAGAGTATGGATTTTTGAGGTTTATATGCCAATTTATATCTTGTGCTGCTTTACCTAACCAAGGTGGGAGCGGTGTATTACCCCTGGGCTTGCCCCTTACAAAATTAAGCAGTTGCCCTAATGCCGAAGGTATTAAGGGTGAAACAAAAACTGAATATAGTGATCGGGCGACGGGTTCTTGTAATTCACGGCTGGCAGTTATGACTTCTTTTAGCACGCCCAGCTCGCCATTATATAACCTTGTTCGATAAGTCGCACTGTGACCCCAACAGGTTTCATCACCGCCATTACCAGTTAACAACACATCGGCACCAAGAGACTTTATCAGCGCCAACTCCTGATGATATTTAGGCGACAACACAATACCGGGGCTGTCAAAATCTGTAGGATACAGACGGCTAAAATCGATGGATTGATAGTCATCTAAATCTATGAAATGGCTGTGTTTAAGGTTTAAGTGGGCAACCATATCGTTTATCTTGTCTAGCTCGTCACAACTATGAGTGTCTTGATAACGATGCGACATAGTGTGCAACGTTTTACCTTGTTTATCACAAATCATATTGGCTAGACTAGTAACAGAGGTAGAGTCCATGCCGCCACTCATTTGAGAAAAAACGTTCTGGGCAGGTGAAATTAAACGGCTGTGTACGCTGTTATGCAGTAGAGTAAAAAACGCCTGTTTATATTCATCTTCACTTTGGTAACGCGTTAACAACCCAGGATCAATGTCCCAGAATTTGTGTGTTTCAATTTTATAGTCTGCCAACATCACCAAACGATGCCCACCGCACAGCATTGAAATATCATTAAACATACAAAGGTTAGGATCGGGTCGTCCACTTAACCACTGCAATACAGCCGTTTTGTTAACCGTAACGTCTAAATCTGGATGTTGAGACAATAATTTTGCATCACAGGCCACAAAAAAACTGTTGTGTAGAGTGAGGTAATAAAGTGATCGAGTATTAAATGCATTACGCGCTATATGCAGTTGACTGTTGTGTTCGTCCCACAGAGCATAACAAAAATCCCCTTCCAGTTTGGTACAAAATTCAGCCCCCCAATTGGTGTAACATTTATTGATTAAGGTGGCGTCTTTATCTTGCTCAATATTAGGGCTATCAAAAACATACTTATCTTCATCAATATCCGCAGTAAAGTGTTGCGCCAAAGCCGCTTTATTATCAATGCGCGACATGCTCATCACATGTTCACTCGCGGTCAGTCTGGATTGCTGGGTTGCATTAGGCACAATTAAGCCATCCACGGTATTACCGTTGGCCTGTTTTACAGCACTGGTATATCGACAAAACAATACAGACTTGTGTGTTGAGGCAACCTGCCAACGCTGAGTGATTTTATAACCTGCGCACATAAGGTCGAGCAAACGTTCATTTTTTTCCTGATCGCATAACTGCCCAACAATTGCAAAAATCTTGTCCATAGATACAACTCAATAAAATTTAAAACCACAAGTTGAAGAGAAAGGCGCTAAACATCGATCCCAATCGTGAATGAAAGCAAACTGTTTGTCATCTACTTACTACCTACCACTTAATATTTACATCCTACTACCTACTAATTACTACCTACCACTTACTACCTATTTTTTTACTATTCAATTCTTACTAACCACTACCCACTAAACACTGTCCATCAACTACTATCCACTACTCACTATCCACTACCTACTATTCACTACCTACTATTCACTATCTACTATCTACTACTCACTATTCACTAGCTACTATTCACCTCTTACTACCTACCATCTACTATCTACTTCCACTACTCACTTCTTACTATCTACTATTCACTATCCACTATCTACTATCTACTATCCACTATTCACTATCCACTTCCCACTATCTACTACTTACTATCTACTACTTACTATCTACTATCCACTTATCTCCCCCCCCAACTCTTCTACCACCTTATTTTTAGACAAAAAAAAAGGTAAGATAAATTCCTACTTTAATAATCCGAAATTTCTTTTTTCAATTTTTAAATTTGTCTGACCAAACTCACCATCATCTGTGTTTAAACGGCACAATGTTTGAGTCACTTTTATTTTCATTATATGGACTGATAATGACTATGTTTACTAGCCTTAAATTTGAATATGGCTTAAAGGTATTCAAAGAACATAAACTGGCTTTCGCCTATGTGGTGTTTCTTATGATATGCGAAACGTCAGTAAGTTTGAGTGTGCCATTTCTCGCTGGTCAGTACTCTGAATACTTTATTGCTAATGCCACAGGTATGGATCAAACTCACACTTTTATTTTGCTACTGTGGTTTGGCTTATTTGCTATTCACGCCTTTCTACGATTTTTGTCTACGTATAACGTCAACTTAATTGGCGCACGGTTAATGGCTGAGCTTAGTTGCCGGTTATATGATCATATCCAAGTATTGCCCATGCAATTTTTTAAAGAAAACAAACGTGGTGATGTGCTGTCAATGCTGAGTAATGATTTAGCAGTTATCAGCTACTTTGCCTCAAGCGTTTTAACAAACTTAGTGCCCAGTGTTTTAGTGTTAATTGGCGCGTCCATTTTAATGTTTAAAATTGAGCCAAGTGTGGCCCTATTGATCGTTATCTTTGTGCCCGCTATATTTATGGTGTTGAAGTTTGTCAGCCGCGGTATGCAACCAGTATCACGAGCATTAATTCAGCGCCAAGCCGATTCTATTGCAATAGCCAGCGAAAACATCGGGGCTATTTCATTAATAAAGGCCTTCAACCGAGAATCTTCAGAATCAAAAAAGTTCAAACACAAGACCACTGAAATACTTGAACTTCGTAGTCAACAACTTAAGCTGCAAGCGATGTTGTCTCCGTTAGTACAATTTATGGCGTCTATAGCGGTGTTGATTGTAGTGGTAATGAGTTTTATGCGTTTTCAAACAGGTACTATCAGTATTCCTGACTTAATCAGTCTTATGCTCTACGGATTAGTATTTACTCGGCCATTAGGTTCGCTGGCAGGTTTGTATGGACAAGTACAACAAGTTATCGGGGCTTCGGATAGGTTACTTACATTTTATCATCTGGAATCAGAATCACATCCAAGTTTGAGTCAGTCATTAATAATAGACAATGCAGATATCACTTTTAACAACGTTTCTTTTGCCTTTGAAAACAAGCCATTTGTATTTGAATCATTGTCTTTTTCATTAAAAGCCAAACAAACCATGTTGTTATACGGTGAAAATGGTGGCGGCAAAACCACACTCTTACATTTATTGATGAAATTTCATAAGCCAAGTGAAGGACAGATTTTAATTGGTAATCAAGATATCGCTCTGGTTGATAATTCATCCGTACGTGCGGCTATGGCTTTAGTTTCACAGGACGTGTTGTTGTGCAACGGCACTATAACCGACAATATTACTTATGGTGTCATCAATCCAAACAGCGAAAGAATGCTGCAAGCATGCCGCGCATCCGGTGCAGATAGATTTATTCAAGACTTACCACAAGGTTATGAAACAGCTGTGGGTGAAGGTGGGGTTTTGTTATCCGGCGGACAAAAGCAACGTGTATCTTTAGCCCGAGCACTACTATTAGAACCACATATTGTGCTGTTAGACGAGCCAACCTCGATGCTTGACGAGTTTTCTCGTCAATCTTTTAAAGATGAATTTAAACAGTTGTTTGCTCAGTATACGGTTATTGTCATATCTCATGATCCGACTTTGAGTGATGTAGCCGACGTTGTTTACAAATTACATAACACTGAGTTAGTACAAGAAAAGTAAACCGATTATTTTGAATCACATTACAAGGAAATAAAAATGAATGTTTTGTTAAAAGAAGGCCTGTTAATTCAAAAAGTAGTGGATGAAATAGTTCTGCTTGAGCCAGATAGTGGCGACTACTACACACTCAACGAAATGGGTGCTTTAATGTTAGAATCGGTGCAGCAAGGCCAATCAGAAAAAGAGCTGGTCACTAGTATCCAGCAAAAATTTAATGCATCTGCTGAAGAAATAAAACAAGACCTACATAATTTGCTAAACGAATTACAACATTGTGGGTTAGCACAACTACAAGATGTCTAATTACCTTAAAAAGTGGATCGCGCTGTCAGGTAAACACAAACTCATAATCTGTCGCCTTTGGTGCTCATTTATAGTTTGGCATTGGGTGATTGCATATGTGCCCTTTCGATTTTGGAAACACCATATAACTGATATTTCAAATCAATTAACAGATGTGCCACCGCCTGAAGTTCGCCAGCTAATAAAGTTGAGCGAAAGTGTTGGACGGCATCACTTTATTAAAACTAATTGTTTACGCCGCTCTATGGTTCAAAAATCATTATTAGATCGCATGGGCATCAGATGTAAGTTAATAATAGGTGTAAAAAAAAGTCATCACAGTTTAGCCGCTCATTGCTGGCTCACATACCAAAATCAGATCATCAACGACTCCCAAGACAACACAAATGAATACATAGCACTCGAAAGAATAGACATCAATACCAAAAATATTTTCAAGCTCTTTTGATGTACTTTTAAAGAGCTTGAAACCTGTATTCATATCAATATTGTATTAGCTCTTGGCACCACAAGATAATTCGTTACGCAGATAAAATTTAATATACAACCCGAGAAACGTCTTAGTTACCTTAGACGTTCTTACCAGACAAACTTACCAAACCTACGAACCAAAATAACGAGTAAAAATAAACCAAAAAACTAAAACTAATTACTGAATTTGTAAGTCAACGTATTTAACCTGTATTGCTCAACAACTTTTTTGGGATCTATAAATATGCCTTCTTTGGCATCATCTCTACCCAGCTTATAACCTTCTTCAAAGGCCAGCTCTAATTCATCTTGGGTACCACTGTAATTATTACTATTTGATGTTCTCATTGCCTGTTCCTTGCACTGAATGTTTGTAAAAATCCATAACCAATATCAAATTAGCAAGTAATATGCCACCAGCTTATCATCGCTTCAGCGGGCTTTATATTATACACAAATCGATTTTTCTAGAAATTTGAGACGAAGGGTGACCTTATCACGGTGAGAGGGAAAGATTTATGACCAATTATATCCCTAATATGGTGCATTACATCACTAAACGCACAAGAATGCAGCATCCAAACATAATAACTCGATGAGATATCTTTTAAAATTAATTCACAAAGCAGTCGACAACTTTACTCGTCTCATCATTTGTATTGGTAACATATTACCAGCCTGTATTATCCAGTTAATTTTTGATATCGAAGCTCTGTTAACTAGATATTAAACGTTGTTGTAAGGTATCCGACTTAATCTTTTTATACTTAATGAAATGCGCGCAGAGCCAACAAGCTTACACTAAATAGCAGTATTTTAATTTTTCGGCAATAACCGGTTTATCGGTGATATTAAGCCCTGACGTTCTATGCACAGCTATATGTATTCTTTGTCCACATATAGCATTTTATTGGTTTTAAAGACGCATACTGTCATGCACTATTGCAGACATCCTAAGCATTTGAACAACAAATAAGTACATTAAGGTAATCGTAAACCCCAACTACATAAGTTTTACAGACACGATTTATCAAAGCCATAGGCTCACGCCCTTACTATCGATTGGTTGGTTGGTTAAATACAGCTGTTCAATTTCTATCTTTGCAGAATTAAAGAGGCACTGCTTACCTGATCAAGGCAGCTCAAAACAAATATCTAAAATAAAATGATAGGCAACAACGTGTAAACCTAT
>CAZMDX010000188.1:0-11576 GCA_964564805.1 uncultured Pseudoalteromonas sp.
TGAAATTAAACGCCAAGCAGATGGAGAAAAACTTGCGCGTTTAGAACAACAACAAAAACTTGAGCAACTTACCGTTGAACTCACTGATGTAGAAAGCCGCGCGGTCAAACAAAAAGAAATGATCGAAGGCAGTGATGAACAATGGCGTAAACATCGTGACAAAATTGAACAACCAAAATTACAATTGCAACAGGCCTTGGTTGAAGCTTAAAAGCAAAATAATCAAATGCGACTTAAGCTCGAAGGTAACTTAGAACAACTGCAAGAAGCTGAGTCACAAGTATCAGCGACACAATCGGGCGAACAAAAGCTAAAACATGATCTCAATCAAGCATATGATCAAGCCGAGCAGTTGCAACACCGAATATAACAACAAGAGCACGAACGAAAACTCCAAGAGTAGCTCGAACATCAACAGCAAAATTTATATGGCAATGAGCAGAGTATTCATTGTCTAGAAGAAAAACAGACGCGGTTGAGTAAACAATTAAAAGCGGTGCAGCAAGAATATTCAAACAGTAAAGTGAGTTTGAGCGATCAACACAGCAATCACGCTGAATTAGCTGGGCAGTTACACAAACTAGAACAGGATTTACATAACAGTCAATCTCAGCTCAGTGATAAGGAAAGTGCGCTTAAATAAGCGAAACAAGAGTTGGAGTTGAATCACGCCAAGCTAGTTGAACAAGAAAATGCTCTACTGTCGGCACATAAAGAAGTGCTCAAACAAGCCACAGAGCAACAACCACATGTTTATAGGTGCTTCATAAGAATATTAGACTGTTTGGCCTAATTAAGAAACTATTCGTTTCGGGGAGGTTACTCATATTTCAATATTATTATTTGAACCTAGGTTGGGTATTAACCTAGGTTTTGACATAAAAAAGGTGACGTTTGCTCTAATTTAGGTAAATATTTTTTTATATTTTTTTAATGATTAAAAATTGATCGACAGCAACATCTTCAATTATGGATTCTATTCCACCTGGCCATACCACCCTTATTTTATCAATATTGTTGGCTGCTCCGAGTCCAAAGTGTGCTTCAACGGGGTTTTGTGATACGTAATTACTGTTTGCGTTAAGTTCACGCATTTGCTCTACCTCACCAGTTGTAACATAGATCCTAGCGCCAAGCGCTTGTACATTAGGAGACTGCCCCTCTAACCTAATGTTTACGAATGTATTTTGATTTCCATAGTTACAGTACAAACGTGCTGGCTGGTCATGATTTGCTACAAAGATGTCTTGATCACCATCTCTATCGTAGTCAAAACACACAATGCCTCGACCCATGCCGGTGTCATCAATTCCTAATTCAACGGAACGTTCAGTAAAGCTGCCATTTCCATTTGACATAAACAATCTAGATGGGTCCACGAGAAGGAAATTTGATTGGCCATAAAATCCATTAACATGAAAAATGTCTAGATTACCGTCATTATTAAAATCATTAAAACATGAGCCCCATCCCCAATACCCCTCTCTAACACCGGCAGCATTAGTGACATCTATAAACTCTCCATTGCCTTGATTTTGATACAAACGATTACCAAAAATTCTTTGTGTATCTTGCGAACCACGAGAAATTGAAGAAACAAACCAATCTAAGTCGCCATCGTTATCATAATCTCCAATAGCAGAGCCCATTCCACTTTTATCCGAGATCTGCTCGGTTGTAATATCTGTAAATTTACCGTTAGCCTGATTAAGAAATACCTTACTTGTACCACCATCAGCCACAAATAATATGTCCTGAAGACCATCATTGTTAATATCGGCAAATCCTGGTGCAAAACTAAGATCTCCCTCACTATCCCAATAAAGGTTTGTTTCGTCACTGACGTTAGTAAAGGTTAAATCACCGTTATTTCGCCACAAATAACGATTCGATTCATTCACTTCAAGTGACCAATGAGCCAAAAGTAAATCCATGTCGTTATCTTGGTCAAAGTCGCCCCATGCTGCTGAAATGTTGTTACCAGGCAGTTCAAGACCAGATTCAAGGGTAATATCTAGGAAACCATCATCACCTGTATTTAAAAATAATTTTGGTTCGCCATCATCTACGTTGCCAACAAACAAATCTAACAAACCGTCACCATCAATATCTGCAAAGGAAGGACCACTGGCTTTTCCAAACAAATCTAAACCTACTTGACTCGCCACGTCGACAAATGTGCCGTCACCTGAGTTAGTTAATAACAAACTTGGGCGGTCGTCCCCGCCAATAGCATACAAATCAACCCACCCATCGTTGTTGTAATCTCCAGCACCCACACCGCCAGATTGTCCGAATAAATTATCTCCGTTCGCCATTTGATGAGAAAAATCCAACCCCACTTGTTCAGCAATTTCTACAAAATTATTTTCTAGCTCAGCAGGTGCATTTGGTGCATTACACATGTGTTCGGTGTCGCCTGAGCGTTCAAAAACTTGAATACTATAATTGGGTGGTATCAATATTTCTACAGGACCTTGACTAGCGATGTCATTGCTTCCACCGCCGCCACCGCAGCTAGTCAATAGTGAGACAAAAAGTGAGATAAAAAGTGGTGATTGAAAACTTGTGTTCATATCTATCCTTAAAGATACCTATAATTTATATAATAAAACCAACATAAAAGAATTTATTTACGACAGTGTTAGATTTGTGTAAACGTTGTTATTGAGTCATGTTTAACGATTATTATTCAAATGCTAAGTTGAATATTGTTGAACCTGAGTCAAAGAACGGGTCCGATATTGCGTTCGCAAAATCTGAATATCCAACCATCCTCTTACCAACTGAGTGTTTAGCCTTAATATACAAATTAATACTAATTTAATTATAAAAAGGTTTAGTTGAATAATCATCAATCTCAAGCTCAGTCTTGATGATGAATGTGAATTGAACTGAGATTAGTTTCTCATTGACTTTAATTTTAATGATAAGTTAAACCAAACCCGTAAGGAAACAAAGGATTGTAGTCTTTATCATCCTTATTAACTTTAGGTTGCGCTAACTGTGGCCAACTGAAAGATAACTTACCTGTAAAGTTATGACTGCCAAATAATACATCACTAATACCTTGACCTTCAGAACCAGGAAGCCATGCTGCTACAAAAGCACTCGACAACGCTATTTCTTGTTCAATAATAAGGGGTCTACCCGAGACCAAAATAGCTATCACGGGCACACCTTTGTTAGTGATATTTTTAATGATTTGATAATCTTCCGGGTATAACTTATTAAGTTCAAGAGAGACACCACTAGCTTGCAATATTTTCATTTGGCCATTAATTTGCGAACCTGCTTCGGTAATGATTTTATCATCGACTCTAATATCGCCCATACCTTCAGCATAGGGTGTTTCGCCAATTACCACTATTGCTACATCATGCTTATCCGGTGATGCTTCCATGCCATCATCATTGGCGCTTAGCTGCGCTCTTGTGGCGACTCGTTTAATGCCTTGCCAAATAGATGTACCACCTACAATTTCGTCATTACCAGATACGCCTTGCCAATTAACCGTAAACCCTCCGCATTGATGGCCAAGATTATTGGCATTTTTACCCGTAACTAAAATTCGAGAATTTTTATTGAGAGGTAGAATATTGTTAGCATTTTTTAATAAAACCAGGGACTTTCGGACCGCTTTACGCGCCACTTGGCGATGTTCATCGCTACCAAATGAAGAGTGATTAGACCATTTTCTGAGAGTTGGACGGGGTTTATCGAATAAACCAAAAGCAAACTTGGCGAATAAAATACGTTTAACTGCATCATCAATTCGAGTTACAGGTACCGTGCCTAGCTCAATATGACTGAGTAAATGTTCAGTAAAAAGCTGCCAGTTTCTTGGAACCATAAACATGTCTATCCCAGCGTTGACACCACGAGCTACAGCCAGATAAAAATCGTCCTCTAGATAATCGATGCCTTGCATGTCCGAGATTAAAATTCCATCAAAACCCATATTCTCTTTCAATGTGTCGACTAATAAAAATCTATGCCCATGACATTTATCACCGTTCAAACTGCTAAATGACACCATCACACTCAATACCCCAGCTTTTATAGCGGCCTGGAAGGGGCGAATATGTAATGCTTTTAGTTCTTCAAAGCTTAATTGAGTGTCACCATGGTCGATACCGTGATGAGTACCTCCGTCACCAATAAAATGTTTCGCGCAAGCCATAACATTCCCATCGGATAACCCACCTTGCAGTCCTTGTACTATTTTGGTGGCATAACTGTGCACTATAGAGGGGCTCTCAGAAAAGCTTTCGTAATTTCGACCCCAATGATAGTCACGAGACACTGCTAAGTTGGGAGCAAATGTCCAATCAACACCGGTGGCAAGTACCTCCTTTGCTGTGACTTGGGCTATTTTTTTCATCAAGTGGGTATCATTAGCGGCACCTAAACCGATATTGTGTGGAAATACCGTTGCCCCTTTGACATTGTTGTTACCGTGTACCGCATCTAATCCATATAGGATAGGAATACCTAAATGATGTTCATCTTTATAAGTCGATGCCATCCAATAAGTGTCATTCATTTCTACCCATTCTTGAGGATGGTTGTTGCCAGGACGAGAGCCAGCACTGCTAAGTATTGAGCCAATATGAAATCTTTTAGCTTGTTCTGGTGAACAAGTCGTGCGCTCAGCTTGAGTCATCTGACCCACTTTTTGCTCAAGCGTCATGGTGTCTAATAAAGCCTGTACCTTATTTTTTAGCGATTTATCTTTCCGTCTATTAATCATCTATTATCTCAAACCCATCCTGCAACCCAGTTTGTGAACAACTTCCTAACCAAAGGTGAAATTGACCGGACTCTATATTGAGTTGCATATTTCTGTCATAAAAGGCAAGTTTATCAGTGCATAAGTCAAAGGTGACACACTCACTTTTCCCCGAAGCGAGTTTTACACGCTTAAAATCTTTTAATTCTTTGACAGGACGAGTCACACTGCCCACCAGATCACGAATATACAGTTGTACTATTTCTTCACCTTCTATTTTGCCAGTGTTTGTTAGCAATACTTTAATCGTTAATGTCTCGCCTAGATATAATGTTTTGCTACTAAGCTCAAGGTCTTGATATTTGAACTGGGTGTATGAAAGTCCAAAACCAAAAGGAAATAAAGGGCTAAAGTGCGTGTCTAAATGTGTAGCCGCCATGCCGAGTGAGGTTTGCGGCGATTGCACGGGAATATCATCCATGTGCACATATGTCGCTTCAGTTGCGGGCTTACCAGAGTGTTTTTGTGCGTAGTAAATGGGCACTTGTCCAACTTTTCTAGGGAAAGTAACAGGCAGTTTTCCTGAAGGATAGGCTTTGCCAAATAATAAGTCCGCAATCGCTGGCCCCCCCATAGTACCTGGGTGCCATGCAAATAAGACCGCATTAACCTTTGGTAAAACCACTTCGATTGTTAAAGGTCTGCCTGCCATGATTACCAGCACAATGGGTGTGCCTGTTTGGGCAATAGCATCGATTAACTGTTCTTGGCATCCGGGTAAACCAATTTCTGCTCGGCAATGAGCCTCTCCTGACAAGATAGACTCTTCTCCCAATATTAAGACGGCCACATCTGCAGCAGACGCTGAATCAACTGCTAGTTTGAAATCCGCTTGATTGTGACTCCGAGATGTCTGCATTGCTTTAACATGTTTAATGCTAACCTGTCCTAATACCATCTGTTCAATAGCTTGCAGGCAGGTTTGGCTGTACTGGGAGTCACCGTCAAAGATCCAAGTACCTAGTTGCTCATAAGGATCATCGGCTAAGGGTCCAATTAAAGCAATTGAGTGTAATGATTTTACTGATAATGGAAGAATATTATTTTCATTCTTGAGTAATACACAACTTTTTATTGCCGCTTCTTTGGCAACCTGTAAATGCTTCGGATTAAGAGGTATAGGCAACGTACTTGCGTCAGTATAAGGAGAATCAAATAAGCCCAGTTGCCATTTCAACTGTAATATTTTTGTAACTGCAGTATCAACTTGTTGAATGCTTATATGGCCATGTGCTAATAAGTCAGGTAAGTGGTCAAGATATGTAGTGCTGACCATTTCCATGTCAATACCGGCATTTGCAGCTTCATAAGCGGCATCTTTATTACTTTTACTGAAGCCATGCGTTGTTAACTGTTGAATTGACTCCCAATCGCTTACCACAAAACCGGGGTAGTTCCATTCTTCCCGCAAAATGTCAGTCATTAGCCATTTATTGCCTGAGGCAGGTACTCCATTAAGATCATTAAAGGCTGACATGAAAGTAGCGACGCCCGCATCGGCAACAGCTTTGAAAGGAGGAAGATAGACGTTGCGTAGTTCATTTTCTGGGATATTAACGGTGCTATAATCACGACCACTTTCACCAGCGCCATATCCGGCAAAATGTTTAGCGCAGGCTGCAATACTGCCATTTTTGTGCAATGCGTCACCTTGAAAACCCTCGACCATGGCAACGCCTAAGACCGAACATAAATAAGGATCTTCGCCTAAGCTTTCTGCAATTCTACCCCAGCGAGGATCTCGACTAATGTCTATCATCGGTGCAAAAGTCCAATTAACTCCAACAGTAGCCGCTTCTAGTGCACTAATTTGAGCACATTGTTTCACTGTTTCAGAGCACCAGCTGGCTGCTTGTCCTAATGGGATAGGAAATATAGTATTAAAGCCATGGATCACATCGCGCCCAATCAATAAAGGAATGCCTAGTCTACTTTCTTCAACTGCTAGTCGTTGTAATTCATTAACTGTGTGCAATCTGACTTCATTTAAAACCGAGCCTACTCGGCCTTGACGAATCGATTGAGCTAGGTGTTCAGAAATATACTCACCATGACTGAAAAACTGACTCATTTGACCAATTTTTTCTTCGGTGGTCATACTAGCTTGTAAGTTGATTAACATGTTTGGATAAGCGGTTGTTTCGGCGCATTCGTTGATTTGATTTGATGCTTCGATAGACAAATTTGATGACATTAAAAGACCCGTAACGACCAGTTGCTGCCAAGATCTTGGCTGAGCTGTTTGTTTTGTTAATAAAATGTTTATTTATGGAGCTAACAATATTTCACTCTGGAATTTACACAATCTAAACAAGCTAGGATGGACTTGATGTGAGATAGGTAGGATAGTGTATTTGGTAGCAATTGATAAACACGTTTTAAATGTAACAATTATGTAAAAATACGCGTTAACTTATAAAATTTCACGACTTATAGTTTCTGTTTGGTTGATTACTTTACTCTATGTAGAGTCGGTTTGAATCAAGTGATGAGAGGCGAAATATATAAACTATTTTTCTACTCACTATCTTCTTTTTTCCAAGTCTAAACTGATGAAATAAAGAGCTTTATGAATGAACAGCAACATTTTTAAAACAAACTCTTCAGACAAAATACTCCTTTCAAAAAGTTAATTTCTGGCATATTTATATAATTAAGCTGAAATCACTCCGCGTATTAACTAGATTGATCGATGTCATAAGTATTTTTTGATGGACTATGTTTCAGGTTAAGGTAGGTCAAAATAAAAGCGACGTTAACCATACATATTAAGTGGTGTTATAGCAGTAGGTGTGATTTCCTTCTCTGTCAATCTGTCAATCTGTCAATCTGTCAATCTGTCAATCTGGCAACTAAATCTAGATCAAAGAGAAAACTTTTATTTTTTTCTTGTTTGTCTGTTCGTTTTTTATCTAGCTTTTACTTTTTTTGTTATTTTATAGGTAGCATTAAGTCATAAATCAACCTCTTATTATCATGTGTTTACTCGTAACTGATTGATTTAAAAAAGTTCATAGTACATGTGACTTAACTGATTTCACCCTAGTTTTTATGGTTTATATAATGTGATGTGTTATTCGATGACATAGTAAAATTGAGATGGGAGGGATAGGCAAAGATAGTATGCAAAGGGTAAGGAAAAGATAGGATAGCTGTGTCAGCCGCAAGTCGATTTCTGCTTAACCCCATCGGTTTTATGCTGTCTTGTATTGGCTCAAACACCCGACATTATTTATATGATGTGATGATGTGATGATGTGATGATGTGAATAGTTAAACATACTGCCACTTCTTCCCTTACAGTACGTTTGGTTTATGCTTACCTGATAACAGAGTAAAAGACACATTAATTCGAGTAAATTTAGAAAAAAATAGTTAGGCCGGCTAGTTGTTGTCGCCATACAACATACAAAAATAAACATTTTTTAATGCCGAATGAACATTAACTATCTATCTATCTATTAAGTTTATTTACCAGAGACGCGCGCAGTTTACGGGCTAATTGTTCGTCAATAGGATTTAGTACGCCTCTTTTATTTATTGGTATATGACGTTGCTCTTTAGGTGCAAAAATATAATGCTCAAATAAATCACGCCAGGCATCTCGTTGCGCTTGAGGCAAATCTCGAATACTGAGTAGCGCATGATTTAATGCGTCCATAGGTGCCCCCATCTGTATATCAACTTGTCGCCACCAGTAATTTACTAACACATTAAAACGGCTCAAACCTTCCACATGATGCCACCACATACTGGGTATAAAAATAGCATCCCCAGCTTCGAGCTCAGCCACTTGTGCATGTTGCATCGCATCTGCAAATTTTGGATGTTTAATTAAATCAGGTTGAGCAAAGTCGACTAAACTGGCCGATTGCCCAGCAGGAGTAAAATCCAGTGGCCCTATATATAAATTATCTAACTGGTTAGGTGGAAATAAAGTAAAGCGTCGTTTACCCGCTGCCACACAGGCGATGTTGTCGGTAACATCATAATGGGCAGCAATACGCGATTGATTCCCGACCCAGATACTGATCAGGGGGTTATCAACCAACAAAGGTAAGTCATTATCATGCCTGAAATTTGGTAAAATATGATCCACAGACGTGGAGCCCATATACAAACCTGGTGGATTAGACAGATGTTCGAATTCGGCTAAATCGTCCAGCACCTTGTCAAACGTGGTGGTAGTGGGGTCAAAATTAAAACCACTTAAGTCATCATTATAAAAAAAGCGTCCTTTGTGTTTGGCATCAGCCATAAACGTGCGGATTTTGTTTTGATTATAATGTTGTCTTAGATAACGTTGAGCCGCGAGGTTAGAGATGCCAGCTTGTGTGACTAGAGGCCAATCTTTAATTAAGCCACGCAACACTACAGGTGTGGTTGAGCAAAGTAACTCAGAGGTCAAACTTTGGTTTGTAGCCTCTGTGATCTCTTGAATTGATTGTTTGATTTCAAACATTGCTTATTTTAATTGACGATTTTTCAATGTTATTAAATGACTCATATTCGGCATAGAGGCCAATATCATATGAATGGCTTTTAAATGACCTGCTCGGTGTAAATCAGACACCGCAACGTCAGAAAGTTGTGCGACTTTTTCTTCGTTAATAGTATATAAAAAGTCCATTGCATGGTTTGTTTCATCATCTAAAGTGACTTTGATTTCGACACTCTCGATGAGTTCATGTTGCTGTAGACTATCGATAAATGTTTTAGTTTCTTGGTGGCCTTGGTAAATCGCCATCAAAGTAGCACTAACTTGTTGCAGATAAGGGCTCTGACCACCTTGGGGAAGAAACACGGCTTCGCCTTGGTTGTAGCTAATTCTTGGGCTGTCCATATCGATATGTACAACGGGTTCTTCACTGACCACACCATCTTCAGCGTTCTCTTGAAAACCAATTAGAAATGGCCTTCTTTGAATACTCAAGGGTATATAGTTAGCTTGCCATCCTGAGTCAGTTAAAAATAAGTTCTCTTGACCAGCTAAACCAAACAATGCAATAACTTCGAACTGCCCTGTTTGAGCATTCTTTTGAAGAAATATGGGGTAGTGGGCTTGCACATCTCGAAACTCGGAGATAAACACATGACTATAAGTACTGTTATCACCAAACTGTGGTTTTCGTTCAGTGATTACATGGACATCTTTGTGATTGATGTTATCCAATAATTGATGATTGGGCATGTATTATCCTTTAGATTTTTTGTAAGCCATATTGTTTTATTTTATTAATTAACTCACGATTATTGGGTAATCCGGCAAGTAATTTTTGGGTTAACTGCGCATTTTTTTGAAATGTCGATTGAGCTAAGTCAATATTATCCGAGCGCCTTGAACTATGCCGAGCAGAAGTTTCAAAACCCATCCCGTATAGTATGTATTGATAACTAGCCGAAGGGAATACTTCATCAGCATGATCAAAGTCGAGTTGCCAAGGTGATTCAAAACGCCACAACTTTAATAGCGTCTGCAGATCTTCAGGGATGGATTCAGCTAAACAATTGTCTCGCCAATATTTAGTGTCAGTTCGCTTGGTTAAAATATAGTGTAACTTTAGAAAATCAACGATCCTGTCCCAACGATAAAGGAATTTTTTATTAAAACGTTTTGCGACGATATCCATTACATCACGATTGGCCGGTAGTTGTTCGCTTATCATTGCAGCTGACAATTCAACTAAAACTAGTGCAGACGCTTCTAAGGGCTCTAGAAAACCTGCAGAGAGACCCACAGCAACACAATTTTTGTGCCAGAAAACTTTTCTGTGTCCAGGGTTGATAGGAATTTGCCTAATCTTTATTTCATCGGCTTGTTTACCTAAAGTTGGCCTGATGTAGTCACGTAATTCTTTCTCTGCTTTTTCAACAGTGGTATGAGCAGACGAGAATACATGGCCCACGCCTCGGCGAGAAGGCAGACCAATATCCCAAATCCAACCAGCGCTTTGACCCGTTGATATGGTGTGTGAGGCAATTGCATCGTTTTCATTTTGATAAGGCACGTGCACAGCCAATGCTGTGTCGTTAAATAAAATATGCTTTTTACTGATAAACGGAATATTGTAGTGTGTACCTAATAATAAGGATTTAAAGCCGGTACAGTCAATGAAAAGATCACCTTCGATATCGCCATGCAGTTTGGTGCTGACGGAGGCAATGTCACCATTTGGCGCAGAGTTAACCTTAGTCACATGGTCTAATACATGTTTTACACCTAATTTTTCAGTGCAATGCTTTTGTAAAAAAGCAGAAAATTTACCCGCATCTAGATGATATGCATAATTCGCCACATGGGCATATTCGGGTGTAGTAATTTGTTTTGGCGCGAGACCTTTTTCGCAAAGATGTCCTTGAAAACTAACCGCATCCGCAAAAGAAACTTTATCTGACTGAGGTTGCCAATAAGGGGCTAAATTAATTTTTTCAAAACCTTCAGGCAATACTAATGGATGATAGTAAAAATCATCTTCGGCGCCTGTGACCCATTTAGCAAATTTTGCACCTTGTTTGAATGAAGCATCACATTCACGAAAAAATTCTGTTTCATCAATACCCATCTTTTGAAGTGTGCCACGCATTGTTGGCCATGTGCCTTCACCTACACCTATAGGTTTGACATCAGGTGATTCAACTAAAGTTACCTTAACCCCAGAATCTGAATTTGCCATATGTTCGGCAGCAATCACACCGGCTGTTAACCAACCCGCTGTGCCACCACCCACAATAGTGATTTGTCGGACTTCGTTATCCAATTTTAACACTCCAAATTATTCAATAA
>CAZMDX010000189.1:0-9799 GCA_964564805.1 uncultured Pseudoalteromonas sp.
AAAGAGATGCAATTGCATCTCTTTTTTTAATATAACGTTTGCTTATCTTGTTACTTTTTCTAGAGCGATAGCTTTTACTGTTACAACTGTTCGACGGTTAGCCATACTTGCTGCAGCAGAATTGGAATTATCTAACAATTGAGATTCACCAAAGCCTTTTGTAGTTAAACGTACGGCAGAAATACCATACTCATTAATTAACAGAGTCCGAACTGCATCTGCTCGGGCCTGTGATAACCGCATATTGTAAGCATCTTCACCAAGAGCAGAAGAATGACCTTCTACTACCGCGTCGGTAGATGGGAATCGACTCATAAAATCAGAAAATTCTTGGAACTGGCTGTTATCAGGGTTTCTAATCGTAGAACTATTATTTGCGAATAAAACCTCAAGGTTTGTTGAATACTGCTCTTCAGTAAACAAGCTACAACCACTGGCATCTACTTTATCTGACATCGGTGTGTCTGCACAGCTATCTTGCATGTCCATAACGCCGTCTTGGTCCTGGTCTTCGGCTACAGCTGTCATCAACTCACACCCGGTCGAATCTACCGGCGTACCTGTAGGTGTAAACAAGCACTTATCTTGCCCGTCCATCACACCGTCATTGTCTCCGTCGTTGTGAATGGCTGAAGCATTAGACCCACCAAATACATATGCAAGACCCAATTTGTATCCAATATGAGTATTGTTGTCACCATCATCTAAAGATTGATAAGCAGCAATTTCAGTGATAATTTTTAGACTATTACCCATATCCCAATGTTTACCTAAACCAATATTGGCCATAAGATCTACATCGCTAATCTCAGTAAATTTGAGTCCACCAAAAGTATAAAATAAGTCATCAGGCATAAAATATAGTACGTCAGCACCTACGCGGTTTCCTGATTGGTCTGAAGGAGACCCATCAATGTTTAAGTGAGACACTTCTAATCTTGCTGCCCACTCTGGGGTGAACTTAAACCCAAACTCTGCACCAAATCCGGTACCATTATCTAAAAAATCTGGAAGACCAGTCTCGGCTTTATCAGTTGAGTAATATTCAACAAAACCAGCAACCCATTTTTCATTATCTTTATTGTGTTCTTCTGCTTGTACGTTAGCACTTAAAGCGAAAGCTACCGCGCTACAAATTAATAATTTTTTCATCTTAATACATCCTTCATTTTCGTTATAAATTTGTTTGTCATATCATTTTATTTAAAATATATGTTTATCTAATAAACTGAGCCACTTAAGCTAGGATTGAATTCTACAGAAATTTACAATCAAAGTGATTTTTTGCTTTAGCTTGATGTTAATCCAACATGCTTTTACTGCTTTCAAAGACTTAAGCGACGTCTAGGGTAAGGGTAAGGAAAAACTAGCTTGTTAAGAAAACTACCTGTCAAATATGCCAACCTATCAATTACTCCTTTAATACTTTCTCCTAATACGTTACATCATACACCTATGTCGCTTTAAAGAAACAATTGAAGTCAAAATTAGAAGATTCAAGCGAAATGTGTATCCATTAAGATACATGTTGCGCTTGGTTTTAATATCTTCCTAGGATTATTTCTATTCACATCTACAAACTTGAAGCGTTTATAAAAAATAATAGTTTAGATGTCATCTAAGCGCTGAATTAAAATTGGATCCGGAGACATTATGGTGTTATTTGATTATCATTTTTGTTTGATATCAAGATTAATCGCGAATGCTTATATATCATTGAAATAGGCCTATCTTTAACTATCAATCCCTTAAGCTGAACGATTGTTTTCTCAGACGTTAGAAAAACTCAATTTGTTGAGGGACTAATTCAATTGTCTATTGCGGTTGTATATGTAGATGAACGTATTACTTGTTAAAACACATTTCTAGGTATAGGTTGCCTGACGCATGTGAGAACGGCATTACCATTTTTTTACCATCGACTTGGTGGTTAATTGTGTGATTTTTTCCTGAAACAACTACAGGGGTAGCCATTCCAAAATCATAACCTTTTTGATCAAGTTCATTTTTAGCTCCGCCACATATCATATTAGTGATTTCTCCCACCATATCCTGCACATCAGAATCAATGATATCGGGTTTTTCACCTAACATTTTGTACATTATTTCTAACACTAAACCTTCGTCAAAAGAAATAGACATAGAACCTTGAATTTTGTCGCCCACCATACCAATTAATCCAGAGATATCACCCTTAGCTTGATTATCACTCTTCTTTTTGGGTTTACCTGGAACTAATTCAGTTTGCGCCATCGTTTGCAGTACATTCATCAAGGCAGCAATAAAAGGGTTAATAAAATCTGCGTTCATTAGGTTAATTTTTCCTTCATTGAAATTGGTTTATTGGCAAGTTACACATGTACCATGAGCTTCAATTGTTTGTTTCACCACACTAAATCCCACTGTTTGGGCTTGTTTATCTAAGGTATCTTTTAATCCTTCAGATTGAATTTCTTTTACATCGCCACAAGAATCACAAATCAAAAATTGCACTGGATGAGTACAGTCAAAATGATGGCAAGCAACAAATGCATTAGTAGACTCAATCTTATGTATTAGACCAAATTCTAATAAAAAATCTAGCGTTCTGTATACGGTTGCAGGTTTTGCACTCGATTCTGTTAACTTAAGAGCATCTAAAAGCTCATAGGCTCCTACAGCACTCTGTTTTTCGAGTAAAAGCGCATAAACCTTTTCCCTTAGTAAAGTAAATCTAGCACCTTTGTCTTCACAAAATTGCCTCGCTTTATATACTTGAGCTGCAATAGGATGTTGGTCAGTATCAGTCACATTTATTCCTTCAGCATAAACCTTGGATTGTAACACTAATCTATATAGGTTACGTATCTTAACCATTTATTATTAGCCTCGTGTCCATACACTAGTCATTATTAATGATGGAATACTCTAATTAAAGTATATTTTTATGCGGCGTTTTACTGTGTTAAATTAAGTTAAATATCTGATTTTTGGTAACTATATGATTGAGCAAAATATATTGATAACCGCTGAAACAAGAGCTATTTGGTTAATCTTTAGTGGTGAAAAGATTTTTCAATCCACTGAAAATTCAGGGCTCATGATAGCTACATGGGGAACACTCAATTTTGCTCATGCTTACCAGGAACAAATCGTTAGAATAGGTAGTCATGGTGACCTTCCTTGTTTCTTAATCGATATGGGTAATGAACATGTTGAGCACAAGCACCTTAGCTTTATCAGTATGCGTGCTTTATTAATGCAAAATGAAACTAGCTTTTTTGGTATTGCTTCTAGAGCATGGCAGGTAGCATTATTCATGCGTACACATAGGTTTTGTGGTCAATGTGGCAGCGCTATGCAGCAAATTGACTGGGAAATGGCTATGCAGTGTTCGCGTTGTCAGCATCGTTGTTATCCTAGAATTTCCCCTTGTATCATTGTATCAATTCGCCATGAAGGCAAAATTCTGCTTGCACAGGGCAAACCGCAACGAGCTCGGCAGATGTTTTCGACTTTAGCAGGCTTTGTAGAAAGTGGTGAAAAACTTGAACAGGCCGTGCATAGAGAGGTATTTGAAGAAGTGGGCATAAAAGTTAAAAACCTCCGCTATTTTTCTAGCCAACCTTGGCCTTTTCCACACTCATTAATGGTTGGTTTCTTAGCAGACTTTGACTCTGGGGAGATAGAAGTAGATGGCAAAGAAATTCTAGAGGCATATTGGTTTGAGCCGGACAAGTTACCCAATATCCCACCTAAGTTATCCATCGCCGGACAACTCATTGAGCATACTATTGAAGAGATAAAACAACATAAAAATATAACTATACCTAGCCATCCGTAAAGCAAATTCAACACATACAAAACCCCACGCACTGGGGTTTGAATATTTTAATGACGTGCCGCCATCAGCAGATTTCTTCTTTTTAGTTGTTTTTGCATCAGATCCTTAGCAGAAAAAATTTCTAAATATGCAAATTCTTGCTAAATATAGTCTAATTTATGCTTTTTTCAGTACATAAAATCGATACAATACACTTTTTTGAGCCCCTGGGCTTAATTTTGAGCAAGCTTATTCTAATTTGAGGAAATCAATGCAGCCATTGCAAAACGATCGATATTTACGGGCATTGTTACGCCAACCCGTCGACATTACTCCAGTATGGATGATGCGCCAAGCTGGACGATATCTACCTGAATACAAAGCCACTAGAGCAGTGGCTGGCGATTTTATGTCGCTGTGCAAAAATGCTGAATTAGCCTGTGAAGTGACACTTCAACCGCTGCGCAGATTTGATCTAGACGCGGCCATCTTGTTTTCTGATATTTTGACGATCCCCGATGCTATGGGGCTAGGTCTTTATTTTGAGACGGGAGAAGGTCCAAAGTTTGAACGTCCATTGACGTGTATGGCTGATATTCAAAAATTGCCAATATTAGACCCTGAAGTAGAACTGGGTTACGTAATGAATGCTGTGCGCACCGTGCGTAAAAACTTAAATGGTACGGTGCCTTTAATAGGCTTTTCTGGAAGTCCTTGGACGTTAGCTACTTATATGATTGAAGGAGGCTCAAGTAAGGCTTTCACTAAAATCAAAAAAATGGCTTTTAGTGAACCACAAGCTTTGCACCTTCTACTCGATAAGTTGGCTGATTCCGTTATTTTATATCTCAATGCCCAAATTGCCGCCGGCGCTCAGTCAGTGATGGTATTTGATACATGGGGTGGGGTGTTATCAGGTCGCGATTACCAAGAGTTTTCTTTGCAATATATGCACAAAATTGTCAATGGTCTTACCCGCGAAAATGATGGACGAAAAGTACCTGTTACATTGTTCACCAAAAACGCGGGTCTGTGGTTGGAATCTATCGCTGCAACCGGATGTGATGCTGTAGGCTTGGATTGGACAGTGGATATGGCTGATGCAAAGGCACGAATTGGCGACAAGGTAGCATTACAAGGTAATATGGACCCATCTATGCTATACGCGCCAGCTGCAAGAATTGAGCAAGAAGTGCAGCTTATATTAGAAGGTTTTGGTAAGGGTGATGGTCATGTGTTTAACCTTGGACATGGCATACATTTAGATGTTCCACCGGACAATGCGAAAATCTTTATTGATGCAGTGCATAAATTAAGTAAACCTTTTCACCAATAACCAGTGATAAATCCTTAGTCCTTTTTAGTAAACGTCACAACTTCACCCGAGGCACACAATTGCTGTGCCTCAACTTTACTGCAAGCTTGGTCTATTTTGAGCAACCCTATTCCAGACCCGTTTGAAAGTGTGGCTAATTTGTGTGCATTCGGCTTGCGGTGCCTAACCAACATGTTTCGCCTCTGAGTAAACCAGTTTAGCGGTGAATACTTGCTATATAGAATACGATTAAGCCTGTCGAACCACTTTAGCAACTTATCAGGAAATTCGTTTTTGATTCCGCTGCTGGTTATCTGAGTAATATTGGGGCTGTTATGTCTGAATCTCAGGGTAATATCATACACAAATGAATAATGCACATCACCAGACAGGATCACAAAATTTGGTGGCGTTTTCCGGTTTCGAAAAATATTCAGCATCACGCTCGCTGTACCTTTGTGTGCCATCCAATTTTCTGCATCTACAGTTAGTGCTCCTCCAAAAAAAGTAAAAATGCGTTGTATAGTTTCTATTAGCTTGACACCAAAAATAGGTGCAGCCGAAACCATAATCACAGCCTCTTGACCAATTAGCTCTTGCTGCAATTCACACAAGGCTTCCCAGTCCATCAAACCTGAAGGTTTATTTAAACTCGACTCAGAACGCCAACGCTGAGTTCGTGTATCCAATACCACCAGCTTAGGTGACGTTTCTAGGCAGTAGTGCCAATGTTCCCAATCAAACAAATTTTGAACAAGCATGTCATGTTGAATGACACCCTTTTCAGTAAAAAAAGCACGACAAGACTCAAATAACGGTTTTAACTTATCGGGGTCATTACCCCAGCCTTGACACAACCAATATCCCACTAATGCATTGCCCACTATACGTTTGGCAAATAGATTTCCATATACCGCATCTTCCCAACCACGGGTTAAGTTCCAGTCATCGGTAATATCATGATCATCGAAGATCATGTAGACACGCACATGGGCTAGCGCTCTTCTGACTTTATCTAAACCGGCAACAAAATTCTCAATAATGGTCTGTTCTTTGGCAAACTTTTGCTTAAAGAGCTCAGGGATAGCATCATCACTGATATTTACTCGTCGCCACATTTCCGGCGACCAGGTGAGGATATACATAGCCATGACTTCAGCAAACGATATTAAGTGGTTACTGGCATTGACCGAAGTAAAAATAGGCTTGCGTTTACCTGAAAAAAATTGACTATAAGTATTGGACGTACTTGGGTCGTCCGGGAGGAGCTCAGGGCGTTGATAAAAACAGTGTTGGTGTTCAAATATCTCTTTGCTATTGCTTATAGTCGACCCTTCTAGATCTTCATGAAACAAACCCAAACTATCAATAGTTTGTTTAATCGCGACCAGAGTTGGCCCAGCAACATCATCTGTATAAACTTGATCTCCTGACATCATTAGTAGGTCAGGCGGCTCAATTTTATTTAATAGTCCTAACTTAATTTGTTGGTCAACGATGACCAAGCCATCGTCACTATCATGATGAGGTTTACGACAAGAACCATGTAACATTTGTCTAATTTGTCGGCGGATCAAAAAACTAGGATAAGCTTGACCTGAGTAAAGCAAAGAGGGTATTAATTTACATAGGTAACTTTTACTGCCATCGTTGTCCAGCAAAGTAATGTCGTAATTCACCCGACTCCCACATAGAATATCTATCTTGGGCTCTAAGGTGAAAAAATTGACAAAAGCGTGTATCCCAACCTGAATTTGACAATGCTGTTTGTCATCTAACTGAGCATCAAACCAAGTTATCTGTTGTTGGTGGCTGAACAATCGAACAGAAAATTTATAAGCCTTATCAGTTATCAACCAAAAGCAAATTTGCCTATTGTTCGCTCGCCGAACAATAGGTCCGGCGAGTATTTTAGGTAACGATGTGAGTATATTTTCAGACAAATTATTTATGCACTCAGTTACTTAAATAAGGCATTTAGATAAGCGGCAATTCTTACGCCGCCCATTTGCAAACGTTCTTTTACTATAGGCAAGTTTTGATATTGGTAATCCCACGATAACGTGTCGCTGTCAGGATATAAATTCGCACGTAATTTTGCACTTTCAGCTATCCACACTTTAGGATCAATAACCGACCACTCTTTGACTTGTTGTTCAGAAATCTTGCGGCTTAAAATTTTTGTCCATTCTGTATAGGACCACTTTTGCCGGTCGATCAAGCCTGAATCCCAAACGCGGTGTAAATTAGAATCTTCCCAAAAAAACTTTAACTTTACGTCGTTTCCGCCTCTATCTTTTCCATTTCCAGCGTGAAAGGGTTGATGTAAGTCACCAATAATATGCACAATAAACCGCAGTGCGAGTTGTTTTTGTGTAAAGCTTGATTGTTGACTTTTTAGTTGCCTAGAAAACATTTCCAAAGCAGTCACTGCATTGCCTTCAGGCGGCGGAGCTACGTCTGAATATCTCTTACCATCAAACACGTTCACATAATGCCAGGGTTTAGCCGTTTTTTTCCAAAACTTGCTAGGGTTGGCCTTCATCTCATCGGCATGGGTCGAGGCTTCTGCTAAATCTTCATTAATCAATAGCTGACCGATGGCACGCTGTGCTTCAGGTGTTAGGTATTGCTCAGCAATTGCCCCTGTTACTCTATGGCCAACTTGTCCCCAACTTAACGCTTGAAAACTCGTTACAGCCACAAATACACCAATTATCAGTTTATTTAATTTCATTTTTAAAAGCTCTTTATTAATATCTTATTTGATTCTTGTTGATTGCTAAGTTTATACAATTTTTACTAATTGTTGAGTCAACAATTCATGAATACCGCCGAAACTACCATTGCTCATCACCAGAATGTGATCACCCGGCTGTGCATGCGTAATAATAGATTTCACCAGCATATCCATATCTCGATATAACATGGCCGGCACGTTACTCTGTGCCAGCAAGTCATCCATCGACCACGTTAAATTTGACGGTTCAAAGATAAAGACTTGGTCTGCATTAGACCAAGAGGCAGCAAGTGTGTCTTTGTGAACACCCATTTTCATGGTATTGGAACGAGGCTCTAATACAGCCAAAATACGCCCATCACCGACTTTAGCTCGGAGTCCATCAACAGTGGTGGCGATAGCGGTAGGATGATGGGCAAAATCATCATACAAGGTGATGCCATTTACTATGGCTTTTACTTCCATACGGCGTTTTACATTAACAAATCGACCTAATGCTTCCACTGCTAAATCACTTTTAACTCCGCAATGTTTTGCAGCAGCTATTGCTATCAAAGCATTGTTAACGTTATGTTCTCCCATTAAGTCCCAGCGCACTTTGCCTTGCGATTGTCCATTAAACAAAACGTCAAACTCACTGCATTCTTGGTTACTGTTTTGTACCTGCCAATCACCACCAGTGAACTGTGTTGGTGTCCAACATCCTAGATCTAACACTTTTCTTAAGTTGTTGTCTGACTTGGGTAATAGCACTAAACCGTTGCTAGGTACGGTGCGAAGTAGATGATTAAACTGTTTCTGGATGTCACTTAAATCAGTAAATATATCAGCATGGTCAAATTCCAAGTTGTTCATTACTAAAGTACGAGGGCGATAATGCACAAACTTAGAACGTTTATCAAAAAACGCACTGTCGTATTCATCTGCCTCAATAACAAAAAATGGACTTTCACCTAAACGCGCAGAAACATCAAAATTTTGTGGGATCCCACCAATTAAAAAACCTGGTTTAAGACCTGCATACTCTAATATCCAAGCTAACATGCTCGAGGTGCTAGTTTTGCCGTGGGTACCAGACACGGCTATAAC
The DNA here is from genome assembly GCA_964564805.1 of uncultured Pseudoalteromonas sp. GTDB lineage: Bacteria > Pseudomonadota > Gammaproteobacteria > Enterobacterales > Alteromonadaceae > Paraglaciecola. The sequence continues at coordinate 8,947 of CAZMDX010000189.1, forward strand.
CCAGAGTTCTTTGAGAACGTTTTCAAGTAACCACTGTGGACCGCTAGTATAAGGTAGATTTCTGTTCAAAACATACTCTACCGCTTCATTACCACGAGACAAAGAATTGCCTATAACAACGATATCTGGTTCATTTTTAAATTGTTTGACATCATATCCTTCAAATAACTCTATACCTAGAGACTCTAATTGTGTGCTCATAGGTGGATATACATTACTGTCTGAACCCGTGACTTTGTGCCCTAACTCTTTAGCGATAGCTGCAATGCCACCCATAAATGTGCCACAAATACCTAAAATATGTAGATGCATAGATTGCTATTCAAAATTTCTAAGGACCATAGATTACCAGAACAAAGATCGCTTACTCAATCAACAATGTAAAAAAATTCGTCGTTGCTTTAGCTATGGTATGGGACTGTTTATGTTAAATTAATAAAGAATACATACAGGTTACTGAGTTTCTTGTTTTTTGAAGGTACAATCCTAGAATGTTAGTAACTCATATAATAAAAAAACATGTTGCATAACCTATACAACTACAAGGTATTTACTAAGAATGAAAAGACTTAATTCGCAACTTCAAGAAGATGGCGCGCCTATGGAGCTGATCCTGCTATTGAGAACAATATTAGCTGGCTGTAAGGAAATTTCTTTTAGGGTCAGCCAAGGTGCCTTAGCCGGTGTTTTAGGTTCAACATTAAGTGAAAACGTACAAGGTGAAACCCAGAAAAAATTAGATGTGATTTCTAATCAAATTCTTAAGGATATTCTCAAAGAATCTGGCTATGTAAAAGCGATATCTTCTGAGGAAGAAGACGAAGTGGTTCCTTGTAATCCAAATGGTAATTAC
>CAZMDX010000190.1:0-8638 GCA_964564805.1 uncultured Pseudoalteromonas sp.
AATTGTTACAGTGAAATATTAAGAAGCGATTAGCAGTGTTCTTGCAGTTAACGCATCTTTTTGTATTTGTTGATGAAGTAACTCAAAAGAGTCAAACTTCATTTCTTGTCTGATTTTACTCACTAAAGCTACAGAAATAAACTGGCCATATAAATCATCATTAAAATCAAATATGTGTACTTCTAATTGTGAACGTTGACCGTTAACTGTAGGCCTGTGACCGATGTTCGCCACACCTGAATAATTTTTATCTGCCACAGTGACGGTAACTGCAAAGACGCCATTAACTGGCGCTTTACAGCGCTTGAGCAATACATTAGCAGTAGGAAAGCCGATGGTGCGACCTCTTTTATCACCATGTAATACTTTTCCAGCAATAGTAAAAGGTCTTCCTAACATTTGCTGGGCAAGGTCAAAATCATCGTCGCTCAGAGCATCGCGAACTGCAGTCGAACTAATACGACAATCTTCTAGGCGAAAGCTTTGAGTACTAACAACGTCAAACTGACATTTTTCGCCTTCTTCAACTAACGTAGCAAAATCACCAACTCGACCTTTACCAAAACGAAAATCATCACCGACTACCAAATACTTAATATCTAACTTATCAACTAACAAACCTTCAATAAACTCTTTAGCACTAAAGGCAGCAAAATGTCGGTCGAATGTAACGCACAACAGGCGATCGATACCTAAAGCTTTTAGCTGTGTGTATTTGTCGCGTAATAAACTTAAACGGGCAGGCGCATGCTCAGGAGTAAACAACTCTTCGGGTTGAGGTTCAAACACCATCACTGTCGAGGGCAGACCTAATTCATTTGCTTTTTCAACGACTTGGCTTAAAACAGCTCGGTGACCTAAATGCACCCCGTCAAACTTACCTATTGTTAATACACAACCGCGATGCTTATCTCGAAGATTATGTAGACCACGTATCAGTTCCACTGCACTCTCTTTAAGCCCGAAAGGCTTGCTTTAAAAGCCCAAAGGCTTGCTGAAAATTAATCAAAGGCGCGGATTATAACTCACTACAGGCCGATTGAAAGCAGTAACCTTAATGATTGTTCATTTTTAAACTCAGGCAGACCCTAATGGCATCATCAACTACTACTTTATAGCAATGTTTGATGCCGAAAAAGTGTGTTTTCTCACCCCTAATATTAGGAGGCTAGCCACGAACACTGCCACTCCAAGTACAATTAACTTTGTTAACGCAAAAATTTTATTCATCAATGAAAAATTTACCCAATCTGTGGTGGCTGGGTTGCTCATGAATATAACAATACCCATCAATGTACTAGCAAACAAGATTTTAACAATTAATGTAACGGTCTGCGTTGAAGCGATGTAAACACCCCGCTTATGCAGTGTACCGTAGAGTAGTAAAGCGTTCATCAAGGCTGAAAGAGACGTGGCCATGGCCAAACCTACATAATCAAATGGCCAGACTAAAATTAAGTTGAATAACATATTCGCAGCCATACACCAGATACCAAACTTCACAGGGGTTTTAATGTCTTGCCTAGAATAAAAGCCCGGTGCCAAAACTTTAACCAACATAAAACTCAATAATCCGAACGAATACGCCATTAAGCTATGAGAGGCATAAGTGGCATCTTGAGGAGTAAATTCGCCACGCTGAAAGATGGTTAATAACATAGGCTCTGCCAACATAAACAAACCTGTTGCTGCAGGGATTCCTAATAAACAGATCATTTTTACTGCCCAATCAATATTAGCACTAAACGCTCTATCGTCCTTAGCCACGTGATTTTGAGATAAAGTTGGCAAAATCACGGTCGCAATGGCAATCCCAAATAAGCCCAACGGAAACTCTAATAGCCGATCAGAATAATACAACCATGATATCGAACCAGTTCCCAAAAAGCTGGCAATAACAGTATCAAACAATAAATTGAGTTGACCAACAGAGACGCCAAATAGTGCAGGAATAATCAACGTTCGGACTTTTACAATATCAGGGTCAGACCATCCCCACTTAGGTTTGACCAACAACCCCGCTCGGTACAAAAACGGTAACAAAAATAGTAATTGAAATAGTCCACCTAAAAATACACCCCAAGCTAATGCAAACGCAGGCTCATCAAATCTTGGTGCCAAATATATTGCACATCCTATGATGGCTACGTTAAGTAAAACGGGGGTGAAAGCAGCGACAGCAAACTTATTTAAAGTGTTTAGAATGGCACCAGCCAAGCCGGTTAAAGAGACAAACAAAAGATAAGGAAAGGTTATTTTTAGCATTAACGAAGCTAATTCAAACTTTTCTCCTGCTGGTTCGCCATTCACATACTCTACAAACCACCCCATACCAAAAAGGGCTGCCAATATCGGAGAGCCTATCACACCAACAATAGTCACCACAGTTACTACAAGGCCTAAAGTGCCGCTAACTTTAGCGACAAATTGTTTTAGATGTTCTTCATCACTTTCATGTCTCACATCAGCTAAAACCGGTATAAATGCCTGAGCGAAAGCACCCTCAGCAAAAAGGCGACGTAAAAAGTTAGGGATTTTGTTAGCAAATAGAAAAACATCTGCATTAGCACCCGCGCCCATTAAGTTGGCAATCACCGCATCTCTAACCAAACCAAGAATACGTGAAATAAATGTCATGGCGCTGACAATCATGCCTGATTTAAATAACTTACCTGACACCTACTTATTCCTAACCAACAAAAACATTATTATGCGCGAACAACAGACAATTAGTCTATACCCAAACAACTGCAAGACAACGAATTCATCAAGAGTTTAAAATTATTTAAATTCAGATGTGTAGTTGGGACTACGTAAGTGGAACGGCCAAGTGGAGCTGCCTATGGGGCCGACTATTTTGGAACGCTCACTTAGAACTTGCCAGATAGGAGCATGCCAAAAGAACTAATTCTTTTATATAATGTGTCCAAAAAAGGAGCGGTTAGTAAAAATTGCCAATGCGGTACTCAGTTCTAGAAGTAATACACTTTTAAAACAACCCAAGAAAACGCATATTTTGATATAACCTAGGCTCATTGATTCAATCGATCTAAGGACCGTTAATTTAAGTCTGCACAAAGACCTTCATTGATTAAATTAATAGGAATCCATTATTTGAAGTAAAACCCACAAAACTAATTGACATAAACGGACTTGATCCTCATAATCCGCACCCTTGAATTTTGACTAGAATTTTTTTGGGAGTTACACCTTGGCTAACATCAAGTCCGCTAAGAAACGTGCCATACAAGCGGAGAAGCGTCGTCAACATAACGCTAGCCGTCGCTCTATGACACGTACATCTTTGAAAAAAGTACTTTCTGCTATTGCCTCTGGTGATAAAGAAGCTGCTCAAGCTGCATACACTGCAGCAACACCTCTACTTGACCGTATGGCAACGAAAGGTTTGATACATAAAAATAAGGCTGCTCGTCATAAGAGCCGTCTTGCAGCACAAATCAAAGCTTTAGCTTAAATTTGTATTGATTAAAAAAAAGCGCCCTAGGCGCTTTTTTTATGTCTGAAACTAAAAAGTTATTTCAATTCAGGTATCAATTTTTCTGCCCAAGCAACTACTTCGACTTCAGGCTCGAGAGTTTCACAGGCATCAATTTCCAATAATTCTGTTATTGGCTTTCCCTGCAGCTCAGTCAGTAACTCGAAAATTTGTCTTCCTGCACCGCAATATGTTTCACCGTAACTACTGTCGCCTAAACCTGCCACTGCAAAAGGTTTCTGTTCCAACAATGAAAATTGCTCACGCAAGTCTTGAATGAAAAACTCTAGATTCGGTGGTATGTCACCCTGCCCCGTCGTTGAGCTAATAAACAATAGTGACGTAACCTTCTTAAAGTCATCTAAAGAAGGGTCAGTGAAGACCTCCGATATTAGGCCTTGTGCACTAAACATCGTGTTTACATCTTCTGCCACATGTTGTGCATTGCCATATACTGTTCCTACGAAAATACCGATTTTGCTCATATTAAAATTCCTAATTAGGTGAGGCGATGCCCTACACAGTTACAAATCATGTAGTCTATTTAATTGATCGTGACAGACCTGCCAATTTTCTAGTAAATCGACAATACTTCTATCTAAATCACAACGTAATATTAATGGTGTTTCTGATACTGGATGCGTTAAAGTCATGCTCTTACAAGTCAACGCTAATTGATTAAAATTAAATTGTTGGCGTATGAAGGTATTATGTTTACCGTCACCGTGGGCAGTATCTCCAACAATAGGGTGGTTGATGTGAGCCAAGTGTCGCCTAAGTTGATGCTTACGTCCTGTTTTGGGTGTTAGTTGAACTAGAGAGTATCGAGCCGATGCGTACTTGCTCACAGCAAAGGGTAATTCGAACTTATTTAATCTACTAAAATGCGTAAATGCGTCTTGTGCAGGTTTATCAGGACTGCTTGATTTATCAGCGATCCTATCGAGTTTTTCCTTGAGCGGATGATCTATTTCACCTTCATTCATAGTGTGCCCTCGAACAATTGCTAAGTAAGTTTTCATAATATTTCGTGAAGCAAATTGTTCACCTAATTTTCTAGCAACTTCAGCAGATAAAGCAAATACCAATACACCGGATGTTGGCCTGTCTAAGCGGTGCACAGGAAAAACATGTTGGCCAATTTGGTCGCGTAATAACTGCACAGCAAATTGAGTTTCATGTTTATCTAACATGCTGCGATGCACCAATAACCCTGGTGGTTTATTAATGGCGACAAAATATTCATCTTGATAGACTATAGAAAGCAACATGCTATAAACGGGAAAAAATTAAATCAATTTGATTAATAACTCTCATAAGCTCGAAATGATTATCTTTGGCTCCAAAACTACTTTCTGCCATTGGCATTAGTTTAAGGTTGTCTGGCAATGGATTTTTTGTGTTAACCAAATAAGTCATTTTAGGGATAAAAATAAATTGTAACCACTGCTCAAAAGGCATTGTATCTAAGGCGAAAGGAAGTTTACTCTCAAACACATCAACGGGCGGAGAATTACTCGACCAAAGAATTGCTTCACGCAATCTATGTTCTAGTTTTACTATCAGAATTTCGACTTCTTTATAACTACGTGGCATGATCAACCGTTACAACCTTAGAAAATAAATATTATTTTTATTTTCTAACTAATTAATAATTAACAACCCTATGGCATACGAAAGAATAACATGAGTCAGATCAATACTATCAGCGAATTTTTACTCCAAGCTGGCACAGACTATCGAGTTTTTGACATGGCTCGTGGCATCAGAGCCCATGGCCCTCAGTTTTTTTTAGACATTGAAAGTGCTGCCGTGCCAGCCCCTTATCCTAGACAACAACACACTTGGTTTGGTGTATTATTTTTTAATCAAAAAATGAGTCATGAACGCTATATTTGGTTTGTAAAGTTACCTCTTGATGAACAAGGCCTGGTTATTGGCGCAGCAAGGCAACAGTTTTTGCAAATTGTAGTAGAAGCTTTAGGCCGATCGTTAGACAAGCAAAACAACCCAAATAATCAGCTGCCTGAAAATCCTTTTACTTTTGTTCCCAACCAACAACAACTGGCTGATTTTAACAGTATCGGAAGAGTTGAATTAGACATGCCTATATCCGAGCACTTAGATTTAGTAGAGGAATATTTGACAAATCCTAAGCGACACGATTGGCGCGCTATTCCTTTACAGGGCATAGCAAATTTTACCGCGTCCTTGCAACATATTAAAAGTAGACATCTACTAATAACACATTTTTCAACCTTGGCGCCAGATATGCAACACGCTTTGTGTGCATCGTTAGAAAATCATCAGATAGACGAGAATGTTAGTTCAGTGCTGATTAAATGGTATCACCAGGATATGAATGATGAAAAAAGGCTCCACAGTGTGCTTCGAGGACTGTGCCAAAGTAAAGCTAGGTTAGAAGTTAACTCATTCATATCTTTAATACTCGGCTCGGAAAATGGACAGACAAGTACAGGGTTGATGTTGATTGCAGCCCGGCATTGGCGGTGTATGAAAGAGCCAGAAATCCTCGCTCTTTTTATCGAACAATTAGCTATTTGTAAGGACGAAACATTTATTGGGTTATATTCTGACCTAGTTCAAATACCAGAAATAAGGAAACCTATGTTAGACGTTTTACGTTGGTCTGAAAAAAGCCCACAACTCAGTAAGGCTATTGGTCAACTATTTGGCCAAAAAATATCATGAATTTATTTGATTTAATATTATTGATTGGTATTTTTCTCATGGCCGCTATGTTTTGGCGTTTTCGAGCCATATCAGAAGCTATCAAATCGCAATTGGATGCCTACTGTGAACGACAGCAGTTACAGCTCATTAGCGTGGCCAGAGTAAAAATTCGTGTGGGAAGCTATAAAGGCAAGCTTGACTTTCACAGTGACTTTATTTTTGAGTTTTCTGGTAATGGCGAAGATAGCTGTCAAGGTCAAGTTAAAATGATTGGTCTGAATATACACAGCATAGATACACCCGCTTACAGGGTTGAATGATTTATTTGTAAAGAAAATTAACGATATTGTATAAAAAGAAAGCTCTATAAAAATGAAAAAGGTGTGACTTGGAGTTCAAGTCACACCTTTAAAGAATTTTGAGGGTCCCTCTCTGCTATCCATTGCAAAATCAATCCTGAAAATGTCCGTATTACACCCTTTCCCTCCAATCTCATCATACCGATGAGCCACTCGTCCGGAGTGTGTCCTTATCCATTTCGTCCCGACTTCCAAACGGGGCACCATACTGGTGTGTCCTTGTTCCATCAGCTTTGTATCCTTACAAAGCACTCTTCCTGAGTTCCTGTCCTTGTTCTCGCATCCTATGCGAGGCACCGTCCTTTGTGGTCCTTATCCATCAGCTTTGTATCCTTACAAAGTACTCTTCCTGAGTTCCTGTCCATTTACTACCGCAGCCTTGCAGTAGTGTCTTCAATCCTGAAGTTGTCCATGGTCATCCTTGGTGTCATCCTGACTCGTCGTGTTTCCTTGTGACCCGTTTAATATAGAGGAAATGAAAAGGTTTGCGAGTATGAAACAAGAAGAAAAGATCAGAATATTGAGAATAGAATTCAATGCAAATAAATACATTATATAAAACATGGAGTTAAGATAGTGCTAGCTATATAAACAACGAGAATTGACGTCTTTACTTACGTCTTTGTACGAAATCTCTTACACGGAGTAAGTAATATGCTTACAGCTAAATTTTTAGATTTCGCGAGGTCTGAACATTAAGTGTCCTTTAATACTTCCCACTTTTAACACTTCTACCAAATTATAATGACCGTTTTCAAAAAAAGATAAACATTTTGGTAATGTCACAAACATTCCAACACCCTGACTGTCATTATCTTCGAGCATAATCCCCTCAATTGCACTCATCAACATATGACCTAAACCATTGTGTTGATGATCAGGGTGGACACCAATTAGAGACAACATATGAAAGTTTTCAGCAGGAACTCGTTCTCGGACTCTCGTTTCTTTTTCGACCATTTGTTTAGTGCTAAAATATCCAGCAGTCAGAAGCATTCTTAACCGCCAATGCCAAAACCGATTAGGTCCAAGCCCTGCGTTGGGATTAACCAAACAAGCCACAGCAACCAGTCGCTCGCCATCAAACAAACCTATCATAGGCTGTTTAGCTAGCCAAAAAGCGTTTAGTTCTTCCCTAATAGCCGAGCGTAAACGGGATTCATATCCTTCCTTCCCAGAATTAAATATATCAACAAACAAAGGGTCATCGTAATAGGCTAAGTAAAGTATTGATGCGGCAATTTTTAAGTCTTCGGCTGCTAAATAAATGGCTTTGATATTATCCAAGTTTGCCATTTGTTGTTCTTCTAATTCCATCATAATCAGCGCCTTATTTTTTAATGACACTCTACCCTATGGGTAACGCCGTGTTAATAGTTTGTTGCAAATCAAAGAATTTATTATCAAGTAACATCTCTATTTGGTAACAATGCCAAGGGTTTTGGCTGCTCACTGAACAGATCAGTGAGCGGTAATAATTTAATTAATTAACTAATTATTGATAGCGTTGTAAGCCGTTTCACCCCAACCCAGCAATGCACTATTTTTAAAGACCAGTGGTGTGCATTCGTCTTTTGTAGTTACCCCATCACCATCAATAAGTTGTGTCCGATAATATAGCACCTGATATGTATCGTCGCCCTTTGCATAAAACTCATTAAAATCGGCTATACCCATACGATTTAAAATATTGTCATAACTGATATCTTGTTGTAATCGCGAAATGTGTTTACGGTTTGTCTGTTCTGCATTTCGCCAATCAGATTGATGGCCAAATTCACCATCACCGTCGACAGAAATAACACATCCACTCAATCCTAACGATAGTCCAAATAACGTGGCCACAATTAACTTATTCATCGATCAATCCTTATTAATATTTTAATTTAAAAATATAGCTATTAACGACTAAAAATAACTATTTCAAGATGGTCATTTTTAAAAGAAGTATTCAAAATTGAGGCCAGAACGCTAACCGACTGTTTTATATAAATATATGGAGATCACGTAAACAAGTAGTTAAAATGATTTTAGTGATTTAGATAAATATTTAGGATTTTTGACCAACTGAATGAGCAATATCGACTAC
>CAZMDX010000191.1:0-2774 GCA_964564805.1 uncultured Pseudoalteromonas sp.
TGCCCTAGCGAAGTGAGCTAATCACTATCCAAAACTTGACACTCATTAATGGACATAGAAGACGTGTTGTCAAAGCCTAACAAATTAAGGAGATAACAATCTTCGACCTTGGTGATATCTAAAGATATTGGTTGATGCTGGTACTGAGTAAGTGCTGAGCCTATCTCTTTGAAATTACACTCGACAAGCGGTGTTTTTTTAATTTTGTTCCTGAAAATGCTGTACAAGGGAGAATTGAGACTATTATGATGATTACCCATCCAAAATTCAGTTCGTTATGAGGCAAGTCGACCTTAAAAATTTCTAATCCATTTTAATAATCAACGTGGTTAGATCAATAAATTACGCACTGAAACAGTTTGAAATTAATCAATTAAAATTTTTCTCATCAAGTTCACCCGTTTAAATATGGACCTTGGTGGTTAATTTACATGCCTGAAATCTCAGCCATTTCACACCTTTTTGCGTAAACCATCAGTATGTTTTAAGAGTAAGTTATTCTGCAATGATGATAAAAGCACAACGATAAATTCAGTGTTAATAACGCTTAACAATTAAGACTGCATTATGACCTACAATAAAATTAAGGAAGCAATGTAAGTAATAATTGCGGTGATAACACGAAAGAGACTAGCATTGAATTTCTCTAAGCTACGATTAGAAAGTGATAGCATCTAGTGCCTCGCAGCTGCTTTAATAGCTAATCACTTGTAACATGCCATAGGTTTTTTAGGACTAATAGCCTGTTTGAGTGTTCTGATGGGTAATTTATGGAATCAAAAATACGTTACCATTATTGCTGACGCAATATTTATGAAGCAGAAGATTGTGATGAGTGTAAAACGGGGCAAATACAGAAGAGTAATCCAATAAAAACCAAGACTGTTATAATGCATACACTGATATACTGGCTTTAGCGATTATTCATTGTCTTACATTTGCCACAACATACCAGTCCATACTAGGAATATAGCTGACACCTAACAAGCCATCTACTGTTTCGTTGAGCTCAATAAACCCAGTGGAGTTTGGTTGTAATAATTTATCAACTATTTCCCTAGAAAACATATCTTGGAGGCTTTTAGTCCCTGCGATATCAGGATCTGCGTGTACTTGAACTTTGCCTGCACTATCGACCAAATAAATATCACCATATTTAGCAAATAACGAATTTTTCAATATATCCAACACACCATCAAATGAAGTCGCTATTCCAGACAATCCATTACCATCAGTTTGTTGATAATTAACATACACATCAACACGATTTTTATTTTTATCGTGATACACACTGATGAGATCTGATTGAGTACTTTTTAGGTAAGCAAAATACCATGTATCGATTTCAGGCTGTAATACTCTCAAGAACCCTTCGTGATTCCAATATTTATGGGTGCTTTTATCAGCAAACGAAGCACTAGTCAGACCATACTCTTCAACTAAAAATCCAAGTTTATCAACTAATATTGATTCTTGATTAAGTGCAAAGCCACCACCTACCCAATCATGAATATGTCTATCATTGGCAAGGGTTTTTGCAATTAATTTCATATTCGAAATGCGGGCATCGATATTTTGACTGATGTTTATTAGTGATAAATTAAATTGTTGCTCCAGTAACCGTTCATCAGCATCTTTGGTCTGTATCCATGAGTAGCTAGTTAACATCAATAGACAAATGATAACGAATAAACCTAATAACGTTGGTTTGTTCATGCGTTTAGTCAAAGTAAGTTTAAACATTGATAACGAGGTCTCACATTTCAATTTTATGATAATTAATCACTTTTTAAGAATAAAATCCTAAATAATGACTGGTTTATGTTGCTTCATTAGACATCAGAAAAAATTAGGGCTTGCGTCCTAAAAATATAGTATGCCGACTACCCTTCCCGGGACGAGCTCGCACGATACGTGTATCAGTTTTAAATCCAGCTTTTTTGAGGCGTACTGCAAACAGATTATCAGGACCTGCAGACCATACTGCTAACATACCTTTTGGACGAAGAGTTTTGTATATATCATCTAAGCCCTGCGCTGAATAAATACTGTTGTTACCTTTTTGAGTTAGCCCTTCAGGCCCATTATCCACATCCAATAAAATAGCATCGAATGTGGGCTGTTTAATACTCAGTAATTCCCTCACATCACCAATATGTACTTTTGCACGGGGATCTTGAAGTGGATTTTTTGCACAATTACCTAGCGGTCCTTGATTCCACACCACCACTTCGGGGATAAGTTCTGCTACTGTAACTTGAGAGTTTGAGGTGATCGCTTTTAATGCAGCAGCCAAGGTATACCCCATACCTAAACCACCGACTAACACGTGTGCATTATCCGCTGAATTAAGGTGAGCACAGCCCAGCTCCGCAAGCACTTTTTCAGAGTTGTACAAACGACTATTCATCAGTTCGCCGCGTATACCTGACAAACGAATAGAAAATTCATCTGCTCTTTGAGAAAATTTTAATTCGCCACCGTTATTAGGAATTTGTGCGGTTCCTAGCTGGGTCCATGGGATCATAATACTGCCTAGTGGGTATATACATAAGTAAAACGTTGACCAACTACTTTAGCATAATTGACGATATAACCTTCAGACATTGGTTATAAGTCAATGAAAAGACTTTAATTTAGTATTTTTGTATCAAAACTTGTGAGGCTTTGACTCCTATTTTTAGCAGAACAAGTAACGAGTTGTTGCCAATCCAAGATTGGCAACATGCAATATCACCTATCTAGTATGCACCATCGGCATACGTTAACTCGTA
>CAZMDX010000192.1:0-12176 GCA_964564805.1 uncultured Pseudoalteromonas sp.
CAAAATAAAGAGATGCTGGGTGATGATGGCATTGAAAACTGGCTTAGCAATCAGCCTGATATCAGTGTTCAAGAAATGATTAGCAAAGCCACAGAATATCTAGGTGCAATGCAGCGTAAAGACGATATTACTATCATGATATTTACCTGTCAGCTATTTGAACCTGTGGTCTATAAAGACATGGCATCTAAAACCCCAATTAAAATTATCATTGAATTGAATGCAGAACTCATCAAATTAGCAGATCCCGTTGTGGATTTGGTTAATGTTATGACCAACCAATTAGGCTTACATGGTATTCACTCTAATTTGTTTACGGTGTTAAGTGAGCTATACAATAACGCCCTAGAACATGGTGTCTTAGAACTAGATTCGGCTTTAAAACAATCAGAAGATGGTTTTCTTACGTATTACGGCCTTCGTGAAGAAAAACTTTCAGCTTTGACCCATGCACAGATTATTATTTCTGCACAGTATTACCCTGATGAAAAAAAATTGGCAATCCGTATAATAGATTCTGGAGCAGGTTTTAATCACAAAAAGATGTTAGCGCTCGATAGTGTTGAAAAAAATAGTGTTGAAAAAAGTTATGGCCGAGGCATTTCACTTATCAAGGAGCTGTGTGAATCTGTCACGTATGATAATAATGGCAATACAGTCGATGTAGTGTTTAAAATTTAATAATCAGATAAAGGTACAAAATATTTTGCAGCAAATCAAAATCAGAGTGGCACAAAAGAATGACTTGACTTCATTGGTTAAATTTAACCAATTGATGGCTTGGGAAACTGAACAAAAAACATTAGATGAAAGTATTTTATGTAAAGGTGTAGCTGCGTTAATTATGGACCACAATAAAGGTTTCTATTTGGTTGCAGAACAAGACAAGAAAGTGGTTGGCAGCTTAATGGTAACTACAGAATGGAGTGATTGGCGTAATGGTGTCTTTTGGTGGGTACAAAGCGTTTATATTTCACCAGATTTCAGGAGACAAGGAGTCTATGCCCAGTTGTATGCTGAAGTAAAGAGCTTAGCTGAGCAACAACAAAACGTATGTGGCTTCAGGCTGTACGTAGAAAAAGAAAACCTTGTTGCTCAAAAGACGTATGAATCATTGGGTATGGAGCAGAGCCATTACCTGATGTATGAAGAATAAATTGTTATTGAGAATAGTTCTCAATTAGATTAAAATGATCCCCTCGTATTCAAATCTACCCGTAAATAGTAGGACTTTTCTTTGAAAAATTTTATTTGTTTTATATTTGTTGTGGTGACAACGGTGTCTCCAATTGTTATGGCTGAGCAAGTTAATTTGTATTCAGCCCGTAAGGAAGCGTTGATCAAACCTCTGTTAGATAAATTTACCCAAGAAACGGGTATTTCTGTCAATCTAGTCACTGGCAACGCTGATAACTTGATAACACGTCTAAAAAGTGAAGGTAAGTATAGTCCTGCAGATTTATTATTAACCACAGATGTGGGTCGTTTATATCGTGCTAAACAGCAAGGTTTGACCCAAGAGATTGCCACATCAAAAGCTATTTCAATATTGCCAAATAATTTACGTGATGAGCAAGGTCATTGGCTAGGTTTATCATTACGTGCTAGGCCTTTGATGGTGTCCGTCGATAGAGTCGATATTAAAACACTTACCAACGTAGAAGACTTAATTAACCCCGAATGGAAAGGGCGGGTGTGCATCCGTAGTTCGAGTAATATTTATAACCAATCCATGGTGGCAGCATTGATTGCTCAATTAGGTGAATCAGATGCACAAAAATGGGTGAACGGTTTGGTTAATAATTTTGCACGATCCCCTCAAGGAGGGGACAGAGATCAAATTAAAGCCGTTGCTGCAGGTATGTGTGATGTAGCCATAGCCAATACTTATTATCTTGCAGGTATGTTGAGTTCTGAAGATAAAACAACCCAAGAGCAAGCCAAAAAAATTAAAGTTATTTGGCCAAATCAAGCCGACCGTGGTGTACATATCAATATTTCTGGCGTCGCTTTAGCTAAAAATGCTCCCAATAAGGATGCTGCAGTCAAGTTAATTGACTTTTTACTCAGTAAAGAGTCGCAGTTGTGGTACGCCACAGCCAACCATGAATACCCAATTTTGGCTGATATCGCATGGAGTGAAATTTTGCAGTCATTCGGTACATTTAAAACCGAACAAGTCCCCCTAAGCTTACTCGGCGAATTAAATGCCGAAGCCGTTCAGATGATGGACCGTGCTGGGTGGAAATAAGCCTGAAAATATATACTTTGATTTTTTAAGTAACCTAATTTATGAAGTCTTCAAACTGGTTAACTAGCTGGTTCAATTCTTGGTATGTAGGTATTGTTGTTGGTTGCTTTATTCTGGCTGCTCCAATTGGTTTAGTTTTTGTCAGCGTTTTTTTTCCACAAATTGAAATTTGGCAACATCTATATTCAACTGTATTAACTGATTATATTGTTAACTCATTAGCGTTAGCTTTTGGTGTGGGTGTTTTAGTCATTATAATTGGTACTTCATTAGCATGGTGTATTGCTAGATATGAATTTATAGGTCGTAAACAATTACAGTGGTTAATCTTGTTACCAATGGCGATGCCTGCATACATTATCGCCTATACCTATACAGGTTTGTTGGACTTTGCAGGTCCACTACAAACCTTATTAAGGGAAACGTTTGGATGGCAATATGGTGATTATTACTTCCCTGACATTCGTACATTATCAGGCGCTATTATTATGCTGTCTTTGGTTTTGTACCCTTACGTATATATGTTGGCTAAGACGGCTTTCAGTGAACAACCCGCTAGCCTTGAAGAGGCATCACGAAGCTTAGGTGTTTCACCCAGTAAACATTTGTTTAAAGTCGTTTTACCGTTAGCTCGCCCTGCTATTTTGATGGGTGCAGCGCTGGCAATGATGGAAGCGTTTGCAGATTATGGCACGGTACAATATTTTGGCTTGAGTACATTTACCACAGGTATTTTTAGAACGTGGTTTGGATTAGGGAACGGAATTGCTGCGGCACAATTAGCTGCCATGCTAACCAGTTTTGTAGTGCTACTGCTAATTATCGAATATTTGTCTAGACGTAAAATTCGCTATTATTTTCAAGGACAAAAACCGCAACACGTTAATAGACAAAAATTAACAGGTAGTAGAGCGTTTTGGGTGCCGTTTATGTGTGTGATACCTGTACTTTTTGGTTTCATATTACCTGTCATACAATTATTCATCTGGGCGTCAAAAACCTATTCTAAACAGCTAAATAGTGAGTTTTGGCTATTGCTATGGAATAGTTTTTACTTAGCTGCTATTGCTGCCATTACTGCTGTGACATTGGCACTTCTCTTCGCCTATGGAAAACGTCTCAATCCTAGTAAACCTATTCGATTTCTTGTTGGCGTGGTAAGTCTGGGGTATGCAGTACCCGGAACTGTGATTGCTATTGGAGCGATGATTTCGCTAAGTTGGGTCGACATAAAAATAAATATGCTCACTGAGGTGTGGTTTGACCTCAGTATTGGTTTGGTCTTATCAGGCTCATTATTTGCTCTAGTTTTGGTTTATAGCAGTCGATTTCTTGCTGTTGCTATGCATAACATCGATACAGGCCTTGCCAGAGTCAAGCCCAGTATGGATGATGCTGCTCGATCTTTGGGCCATAAACCTTTGCAAATTCTAAGAACTATTCATGTGCCTTTGATGAAAACCAGCGTATTGAGTGCTTTATTATTAGTATTTGTAGATGTGTTAAAGGAGCTGCCCGCTACTTTAATTCTTCGCCCATTTAACTTTAATACCCTAGCAGTTAAAGCATTTGAACTTGCATCAGACGAACGTTTAATGGACGCCGCGCTGCCTGCTTTAGCGATTGTTAGTGTGGGAATATTACCTGTGATTTTGTTAACTTTGTTGATGGACAAACCCAGTAAAAATAGTCAACAATCCAATTAAGGAATGTATGTTAACTCTCAATAATGTATCTGTTGCTTACCAAAAAATAGAAGCGGTTCAAAACGTTTCCTTTGAATTAGGTGTCGGGCAAATTGGTTGTTTATTAGGGCCATCAGGATGTGGTAAAACCTCTGTTTTAAGAGCTGTGGCTGGTTTTGAAATGCTATCTGCAGGAAAAATTTATTTACGTGATAACCTGGTTAGCGGCAAAAATAGTCATGTAGAACCTGAAAAACGTCGGATAGCCGTGGTGTTTCAAGACTACGCATTATTTCCTCACTTAACGGTTGCGCAAAACATTGCTTTTGGTTTACATGGATACAGCAATTCACAAAAGCTTGAGCGTGTAACCGAATTACTGATACTGGTAGGATTGCCTGGTTACAACACAAGATATCCTCATGCCCTATCCGGAGGCCAGCAACAACGCGTGGCGTTGGCAAGGGCTTTGGCCGCTAAACCTGATTTAATATTGCTAGACGAACCTTTTTCAAGTTTAGATACTGAATTAAGAGATGAGCTTGCAAAAGAGCTGCGCTCAATTTTGAAACACGAAAAAACCACCGCACTTATGGTCACTCACGATCAGAATGAAGCGTTTGCTATGGCGGATGTGATTGGCGTAATGAATAAAGGGCGTTTATTACAATGGACAGATGCTTACACTCTTTATCATCGTCCGGTCAATCGTTTTGTGGCGAAATTCATTGGCGATGGAGTATTCTTGTCAGCAAAGGTTGATAACGACAATAAGTTGAACAGCGGTTTAGGCGTGTTTCCCATCAACTCTGCTAGCGGGTTTAAGTTAGGTGAAAACGTCGTTTTTTTAGTTCGTCCAGACGACATTATTCATGATGATGAGAGTGAAACTTTAGCCAAGGTGTTGGACAGATCTTTTCAAGGATCTCATATTCTATATCAATTGGAAGTACAACATGTTGGTCGCGCTAGAGTATTGTGCTTGGCGCTTAGTCATCATGATCATCAATTAAATGAACTTATTGGTATTCGTTTTGATTTAGAGCATCTTATAGTATTTGCAGATAACGGTGATGATTTATGAAAATTGCAGTCATAGGCGCAGGGTTTACAGGTTGTCTGTTGGCAAATTTTCTTGACTTAGATGGTATAGAAATCAGTATTTTTGAAAAATCGCGGGGCTGTGGTGGGCGAGCTAGTACCAAACAGACTGATTGGGGACAATGTGATTTAGGCGCCTCTGTTGTAACTGCTCAAAAAGAAGAGTTTATCGACTTTATGCAAGGTATGTGTACTCAAAAACTTGCCAGTAAATGGCCAAAAAATATATATACCTCGCAGCATAATAGGCTTACTAAACAAACGTTAGAAAATTTTGTCAGTGAAAAAATGTATTATGTTTTCAACAGCAAAATGAATGCTGTATGCCGCCATTGGATAAAAAAAACACAGCTATACACTAACAATTTAATCAGCCAAATTCGTTATACAAATGGTAAGGGATGGCAACTAAAATCAAATGATGTCTGGCAGACAGAATTGTTTGATAAAGTGGTATTAACCGCACCTTGGCCACAAACTCAAGGTATTATCAAACAATCTGAACTACAGATGATTTTACCTAAATCATCACAATCTTGGACAAGTTGTTGGTCAATTGGCATAAAATTAGAACACACAGAAAAACTAGACACACCTGAGATCGACTTAGTGTATTTAAAAGAGCAATCTATACAGATGCTTATACGAGATTCAGCCAAACCGTTGCGACCTTTAACTTTAGAGCCCAAAGGCAATAGTGAGATATGGGTGGCGCAACTCGATAACAAATTATCAGATCAATTAGGCAAGCAGGGTAAAGATAAGGCAGTGTCTGTTGCCACTGACTCTATATGTGAGTTGTTTAATATACCGGAAAAGTTTGTTTCGAATATCTATGCACATTATTGGGGCTTTGCAAAACCCTGTGATAGTCAAAAGCCACTAGGCATTTTGAGTCAACAAAATATTGGGTTATATGTTGGAGGCGATTGGAGTTTTGGTGCTTCTATTGAATCAGCATTTGAAGCTGCGCTAACGATGAGTCAGGCAATAATAGCGCACGAGTAAAGCAATATGATTTCTCAATACGTTAGTACAAAATCATATTTGGCTAATGGGAATATTTAAATACAAAATTTAACTTTCCTACACAACCAAGCGATGAATAGTTAATGGTAAAAAAAGATAATGAAATTATGATGTGTAGCCATACGTCTTCTTCTCTTCTACGAGTCAAATGAATTAGCTTGGTATGATGAATCGTCAACCGATCAATCAATACCATTGCAATTATTGTGATGTTTACCCAAGACTTAAGCTTGAGCCCGTCAACCGCTAATCAACGTTTAAAAACAGCTATACCATTTTAGCGCATATCGAAAAAAGTGGTGATGTTCAAACTTTTTTGATGTGTGACAAAACAACCTACTGACTTTTAGTATTTTTAAATCTAAACCAAATTAATTAGCTACGAGTCAGTATCAATAACGAAATTCTCAAGTTAATCATTAAGCTTTGCTTGTTATCAGCCATTTGAACAGAGTGGGTTTTATCCTCCCCGTCACATCTGTTTTTCTTAAGCCAACTATTACAACCAGCTATTTAATTACAGCCAGATTAATATTGCAGCGCGTCGGTATTAAGGTAGACATAGGTCAAATGATTGATATTTCAGTTCAGTAATGTCCGATTTTTAGAGGCACGTAAATAATCAAGGTACATGAGATAACTCAATCAGGCATTCAACATCAGCTGCTATTCCTTACTGAAACTGAACTGTATTGAATGAGGGTCGAAAAACCTTAATTAGCTTAAAGCAGCAGCTTGAGAGTAAACGTTAAAGTAGCTTCAGGTGAACCAGGAGGTGTACCAGAGACATTCATATCTTTAAAGACTGTTAAAACGCAACAGCACATTCTTCGACAAGTCTGAGAACCAAAATTTTTTAAACTTGTTTCAATTTTTCTGCCATTCGTTAAATACAATTAACATCAAAAATCAGTAGTTTTACCTATTTACCAACCTGTAAAATTAACATAAGTTAATGTGCATCTGACTTAAAAAGGATTAATTGTTGCCTTCAAGTATTGTCGACAAAAATGTGTTCACATCGCATGAGATGATCACAAACATGGAATGAAACGAAAAAATTTGCTCTATGTTTGTCTCTTAAATTCCGATTGTTATAGAACCATAATGAATTAATGCATATTAACTTCGAGTATCGAACGAATGAAGACGAGTGAGAAGAATCTTAAACTTGCCAATATAGAACTGGCCTTTCAAAATAAAGAAAAGGATAAACGAGCAGCTGAATTAGTCATTGCTAAAGAAGAAAAAAGTAAGCGAGCAGCTGAATTAGTTATTGCTAAAGAAGAGAAAATCAAACGGGCAGATGAGTTAGTTCATGCCAACGAGGAGAAATATAATCGAGCAGCCGAATTAGTTATTGCGAACAAAGAACTTGCGTTTCAAAATAAAGAGAAAGATAAGCGAGCAAATGAGTTGGTTCTTGCAAACATAGAACTTGCCTTTCAAAATAAAGAAAAGGATAAGCGAGCTTATGAGTTAACTCTTGCCAACGAAGAAAAAGAAAAGCGTGCTGATGAATTAAAACAAATATTGCTGAAACTGGAAGAGAGGGTCAAGGAACGTACCCTTAATTTGCAGAAAACTCATGAACAACTACTTCATGCCGAAAAAATGAGTTCTATAGGCAGATTATCAGCATCCATTGCGCATGAGTTCAATAACCCTTTACAAGGTGTCACAAATATTATTCAAGGGGTTAAAAAAAGAGCCGATTTGGATGTTGATGATTCAGAATTAATGGACTTGGCATTAAAGGAATGTCATCGAATGAGAGACCTTATTAAAAGCCTCCAGGTTTTTAACCGTCAGACAACAAGTATCAAAGCACCCGTGGACATCCATGCCACCCTTGACAGTATTCTTATGCTTAGCAAGAAAGAATATGCATCAAAGAAAGTTTCAATAACTAAAAAATATATTGAAAACTTACCGCAAATAACAGTCGTCTCCGACCAGTTAAAGCAAGTATTTCTTAACATGCTAAGTAATGCTTCTGATGCCTACATTCAAGGAGGAGAAATTAAAATAGAGACTGATTTTTTTGAAAATAATGTTGTCATCCGTTTTCATGATAGTGGCTGTGGCCTCAGTCCTGATAACAGAGAACGTATTTTTGAACCTTTTTTTACCACAAAATCCGAAATGAAAGGCACCGGTTTAGGATTGTCCATTAGTTATGGAATTATTAAAGACCATGGCGGAGAGATCACCGTTGAAAGTGAACAAAATAAAGGAAGTATATTTTCTGTTATTTTGCCGATTAAAGAGGGGGGATGATGAGAAAAATTAAAATTTTGTTGGTTGATGACGAATACAGTATTTTAAAATCTATGCAGAAAGATTTTGAGCATGAAGGTTATGAAGTTATGACGGCCTCATGCGCAGAGACAGCTCTGCAAGTAAATCAACATCAACATCAACAGTTTGACCTAATTATTACTGATCTTTCCATGCCAGGAATGGATGGTATAAAATTGCTATCTGAAATAAAAAAATTGAATCCTGATATTGGCTCGATAATCCTTACCGGTTATGGCGATATGGATTCGGCAATCGAGGCATTGCGGCTTGGTGCTGATGACTATCTATTAAAACCTTGTGATACTGAGGAATTGCAGTTAAGGACATCTCGCTGCCTGAAAAATAGGGAAGCACATCAGAAGGTAAAATTTTATGAAAACATTTTGCCTGTTTGTAGTTACTGCAAAAGTATCAGAGATGATAAAGATGTAGAGCATGGAAAAGGAAAGTGGATGCAAGCTGAAGAGTATATAAAAACTTATAGCGGCACTGATGTTTCACATGGTATTTGTCCGGTTTGTTATGAAAAAGAATGGGCAAAGTTTTAGCTAGAATCACACCCAGTGCCCATGCAGCAAATCTAAACAATCAACCGACTCAGAAACTATAAAAATGGCACATTACTGACAGCTTCAGGTGGTTTGTTTCGTGCGGGATTATCTGACAGCTGTTCTTGCGTATAAGATCAATCTTAGGTCTTGTGTGACCAAGAGAGCTAACTGATGAACTTAATATCTAGCGTTAGTGAGGCATAATTAGCCCTTAATTATGCTTATGGCAGGTATTACTGACTAAAATATTCAGACATAGAAACTTTATTAAGCGGACAATATCTATCAAGAGTTTTGACTTGTGTGGCTTCAAAATTAATTATCTTATTAGAATTCTAGAATTTTTATTTATGCCTTTGTCAATTACATCTCCAAAGGATCTTAGAAAAAAACAGTTGGGCGCCATAGCTTCTTAGGCCTTAAAAGATTTATCTACTAGAATTAGGCCTGTACAAGCATAAAATTTATAATTCGGATGATTCAACTTAGAGATGAATATAAAAAAGTACGCTTATGATTTAGTTTCACCAAAATTAAAATAACTTGTCATAGATCTTACTACCAATTCAAAAACCAGCCTACAGCAAAAGATGGGTTTACCAGTCCAGTTTGAGTTGCTGTAAATACTAGAAAAGCGGTTTCAGATTTAATTCTAAAATCCCGTCCGAACCAATATGAATATCATTCAAATCAATAATTAATTTTTTAGTTTATCTTTCACCATGACACGGTGAGCGGACTATCAATAAGTAGTTCAATTCAATAGGTCTGAATTAAACAGTATATGGTATGCATATGATGCGAGGATAAATCGACTGATTATTTATAACAAGATCAATATTTAAGAACCTTCTAGCTATTACTTAGTTACTAAAAGTTTGATGGTACAGATAGGTTTTTAGGCATAAAAGGTGACGATGGACCTGACATATTTGAAAGTATTTAAAGGTATTTAAAAGTATTGATATACAAATTCACAATTAGAGACTGAGCGTAGTTACAAATATAAATAACTTGACTAGCCTCTACGAGCCCAAAGAGAGCCTATGCGTGTTTCATATTTTTAGGACAATGCGTTCCAGTTTTTCATCAGCGAGTTTGCGGTCGGTAATATCGTATGCAATCGCATAGATGTCTCCTCCGTTGACAAACGAACGGGCTGTCCATTCTAACCATTTACAGGAACCGTCTTTACATCTATAGCGGTTTGTAAATCTTATAATCGGTATTCCTCTTGTAAGAGGCTCCATGTTATCTGTTGTTGCTTCTTTGTCATCTGGGTGAACAAAGTCAACAAAGGGTTGAGTGAGAAACTCGTTTTCCAAAAAACCAAGTGTTTCAGAAAATGCAGGACTTACCTTCCGGAAAATACCTTTAGCAGAGGCAATACAAACCATATATGCTGATAAATTAAAAAAAACCTCAAGATTTTCTAGACTTTTCTCCAGTTCGTTTTGTGTGTCTTCAAGCCCCGCCTCTACCTGTTTACTTTCTGTGATGTCAATACAGCTAATAACCACGCCATCGATTAGACTATTTAATGTGCGGTATGGCATGATGCGAACTTTAAACCAGCGCTCATCGCTCGCAGTGACCTCTTTTTCTATCAACATCAACGAATCTAAAACCTTTCTCGCATTATTTTCTAAATCGAGGTAATCCAATTTATTTACAAGGTCAAACAATGAGCGACCGATATCGCTCGGAAGCAGATAAAATAGATGTGAAATTTGTGGGGTAAAACGTGTTACATGCAAATTGCTATCAAGAAATACTAAAGCTATTTCAGCATTATCCAGTAATTTTTGTACGTCGCTGTTGGCCCATGACAACTCATCAACTTTTTTTACTAGTTCAGTATTAACTGCCTTTAGTTCTTGATTCATTGAATATAATTCTTCATTCATCGATTGCAGTTCTTGGTTTAAAGTGATCAGTTCTTCATTATCGATATTGAAAAAATTATCAACCTGTAAGGCGTTTGGTTTGACAAGAACAGCTTCAGTCTTACTTTTCTTGGCACTCATTTCGAAGCCCTCCTTATCAGTCACACACATCTGTACTATTTACCATAGCAAGTTGTTGATTTTAAACGTGCTTATCATTGTAGTAATTAGTAGTAATAAAGCAACTACCCTACAACTTTATTGAGGACATAGGCGTTTACTCTAGGACATAAATTTTTACTGTAACATCGTAAAATCTGAGATGAATTTAAGTGCGCTGTGTTGGATATCTTGGCAGGTGCGTTTGATTAATATCATGACTACAATCTGTTCATTGAAGTCAGTCATGGCTCATTGTTGCGTGATAGCATCATAATGTTGAAAACACACATTAAATCATAAAATGATTATTACTGTGCACGCGAACAATTATTGAATTAATCGGATAAACGTGTGTGTTTGTTTTTGTAGGTATTAAATTCGCCTTGATTTCACGTGTTTCGCTGACGATCAACCCATCATTTTTAAACATCGATTGGTATGGCAAAAACTAATGCAACCAGGATTAGTTCAGAGAATTACATTAAGGTTGCAGTAGTGTGTTAATTAATTTTTATCGGTATGTTTATGGGTCATATTTTGCAAAAAAACACAGAGAAGTGTAATATTTATTATAGTTTATATAAAACAAGGGAATAGGCTTTGTTACATACAATTCCTATAGAAATACTATGATAACTAGTATTCAAGAGTGGTTTAAAAATCATTTAGAAACCAATAGCAGTCATAGCGAACATACAATCGAATTGGCGACAGCTGTTTTGCTCTACGAAGTCATGCGTGCCGATCATAATTTTGAACAGCTAGAGCAAGACAGTTATCGAAAACAACTCGATAAACACTTTTCTTTGAGTGGCACTGAGCTCGAAGACCTATGTCGATTAAGTCAATCACAAGCAGACGATGCTGCAGATTATCAGCAGTTCACACGAGTCATAAATGATGTATATGATGCTGAGGAAAAAAGAACGTTACTTGATTCTTTATGGTCAGTTGCTTACGCCGATCACGAACTCAGTCCAGATGAAGATTATACCATCAGAAAAATAGCTGATTTACTCTACATACCACATAGCCAATTTATTCAAAGTAAGTTGTCAATTAAGCCTGATTAACTCTCGTTAATTTGTCATCGACCTTATAATGAAAATGTGACACGTTTTAGTGTCTTACATAAAAGACGTCATAACCTTATAATTTTATTAAGATAATCTGATAAACTAATATATGTGTCTTAAATTTAAGACAC
>CAZMDX010000193.1:0-2423 GCA_964564805.1 uncultured Pseudoalteromonas sp.
GGTGCAGGTGATCACTTGAGCTTACACGCTGCTATATATCGCGCTAAAGCAGGTGATGTAATAGTGGTGCAAGCAGATCCTGATTCTGCCAGTGCTGGTGGTAATGTCTGTGCGGTTGCCCAAAAGCGTGGCATTGTTGCTATGGTGATTGACGGCATGGTTAGAGATATAGGTGAGATACGTGATTGTAAATTTCCTGTTTATGCAAGAGGTATGATCCCAAAGCCTGCTGCTAAAAAGCAGATATTTCCATTTAACCAGCCAATTAACTGTGGCGGTGTCACAATATATGCTGGTGATTATATTGTGGCCGATGAAGACGGTATTGCAGTGATCCCAAAAGATAAAATTACAGAAGTTTATGAGCTTGCCAAGGTACGTACTGATAAGGATGCAGCGATGAATCTAGATGAGTGGGAAGCGCAACATTCTAAAAAAATTGAATCGAAATTACAAGAATTAGAGTATTATAGATAGTCTAATTTAGAAAAGGTCTGTTGAATATACTCTTTTGTCAGGCTGTTACATTCCAAGGTCAATTATCTCAATGTTTTCATTTTTTGAACGGTTAACTAATCCGTTTCCGGTTGAACATCCATCTCAACCACCCAAAACTATTTTTGCTTTTTGTTGTTATTACACCAAAGGAATGTGGCCGGTGATCTTCGCCGTGTCATTGTTGTCTGCGGCCATTGCCATCTTAGAGGTGTCTTTATTTGGATTTCTTGGTCAACTAGTTGATTGGTTGGCTGAAAGTGATCCTGAAACTTTTTTCGAAAGAGAAGCGGGCAGTTTAATCTGGATGGGAGTGCTAATTTTGGTCATCTTACCCATATTAGTCATCACTCAATCTTTTTTGTCGCATCAGGGGTTGATGGGTAATTATCCCATGCAAATTCGCTGGCAGGCCCATCGTTATATGATTGGTCAAAGTTTAGGTTTTTTTCAAAACGAGTTTGCCGGGCGTATAGCCACTAAGGTTATGCAAACAGCGCTGTCAGTGCGTGAAGCCGTAATGAAAACCTTAGATATTTTTGTGTATGTAGGTGTATATTTTTTCAGTATTTTATACTTAGTCGTGTCGGCAGACTGGCGTTTGAGCATGCCACTTATTGTATGGTTTATTGTATATATGCTGATACTAAGCACCTTGGTCCCTAAATTAAAACGAGTATCACAAAATCAGGCTGATGCCCGTTCAATGATGACAGGGCGCATTGTGGATAGTTATACCAATATTGCCACAGTAAAACTTTTTGCTCACACCAGCCGCGAAGAAGAATACGCTAAAGAGGGCATGTCTGGTTTTCTACAAAGTGTCTATCCACAAATGCGTTTGGTTACCGTGCTCTATGGTTGTGTGTGGTTTAGTAATGCATTATTGGTGTTTAGTATTAGTGCCTTGGCCATCTACTTATGGACGCTTGAATTGGTCACGCCTGGTGAGATTGCCATTACAATTAGTTTAAGTCTGCGTCTTAACGGTATGTCTCAATGGATCATGTGGGAAGTATCATCATTATTCGAAAATATAGGTACAGTGCAAGACGGCATTAACAGCTTGTCTGTGGCTGTTGATATAAAAGATATTGATGCAGCTAAAACACTTAAAATGACCGGTGGTGCTATTCATTTTAATAAGGTGAATTTTGGCTATAAGGGCGCTAATGATATCCCTATTTCAGTATTCAGAGACTTAGATATCAACATTAAAGCAGGTGAAAAGGTCGGGTTAGTTGGACGCTCTGGTGCTGGAAAATCTACTTTAGTTAATTTATTATTACGCTTTTATGATATACAAAGTGGCACAATCAAGATAGATGGTCAGGATATCAGCCAGGTTCAACAAAGTTCGTTGCGCGCAAATATTAGTATGGTGACCCAAGATACTTCATTGTTGCATCGCTCAGTAAGAGATAATATTTTATATGGTCGTTTAGATGCCAGTGAAGAAGATATGCTGCGGGCGGCTCGTCAAGCTGAATCTCATGAGTTCATTCAGACACTGTCTGATCTGCAAGGTAGAGTTGGATATGACGCCCATGTGGGTGAGCGTGGAGTGAAACTCTCTGGTGGCCAGCGTCAGCGTATTGCAATCGCACGAGTCATGTTAAAAGACGCCCCTATTTTGATTTTAGATGAAGCCACATCGGCACTCGACTCTGAAGTCGAAGCGGCAATTCAGCATTGTCTGAACCAAGTTATGGAAAATAAAACCGTGTTGGCTATTGCTCATAGACTTTCAACCATCGCACAGATGGACAGATTATTAGTGTTAGACGAAGGCAAGATAGTTGAGTCAGGCACACACGCAGAGTTAATACATAAACGTGGCATTTATGCCAAACTTTGGGAGCATCAAACTGGCGGATTTATTGGCTTGGAATGAAAAGTATTTACTTAAGGAGGTGTTTTTGAAAATT
>CAZMDX010000194.1:0-2255 GCA_964564805.1 uncultured Pseudoalteromonas sp.
TTCCATAGCGGAGTTTGATTTAACACAAGAAATTCCTTCCATTCTTCCAATAAAAAGGGGCTTCAAGGCCCCTTATTCACGCTCTATATTTATATTGCTTTCATAGTACCTTTTGGCAATACCGCTGAAACTGCAGATTTTTGAATGACTATGTTGGTACTGTCATTCAAAGCAATCTCGATAAAATCTTTTTCATCAGACACCTTTACAATTTTACCCAGCATTCCACCTTGAGTCAGCACCTCATCACCTTTGCCTAAGGAAGTGACCAGGTTTTTGTGCTCTTTAACACGCTTGGCTTGTGGACGATAAAGCATAAAATAGAAAATAAGACCAAACACGCCTAGCATGATCAACATTTCGAAACCGCCACCCGCTGCACCACCAGCATCTTGCGCATACGCATTGGATATAAATAAACTCATAAATTCCCCTATTTTTTGTAAATTTTAATTATGTTAATACCCGTTAGTTTTTCAACTGAGGCACAGGCAACTCTTTTTCTGCGTAAAATTTAGTGACAAATACATCGAGCTCGTTGTTGGCAATGGCATCTCGCAAACCTTGCATAATACGTTGGTAGTAACGCAAGTTATGAATGGTATTTAAACGTGCTCCGAGAATCTCATTACATTTGTCCAAGTGATGTAGATATGACCGAGAATAGTTTTTACAAGTGTAACAATCACATTTTTCGTCTAATGGTCCTGTATCAGTTTTATGAACCGCGTTCCGAATTTTGACCACACCGCTTGTAATAAACAAGTGGCCGTTGCGGGCATTACGCGTAGGCATCACACAATCGAACATGTCAATACCACGGCGAACTGCTTCTACAATATCTTCTGGTTTACCTACTCCCATTAGATAACGAGGTTTATCCGCGGGGATTTGATCTGTCGTGTGGTCTAGCACTTTTATCATTTCATCTTTTGGTTCACCAACTGATAAACCGCCAATGGCATAACCATCAAAACCGATATCTTCGAGTCCGCGCAACGATAAGTCACGAAGTCCCTCATACATACCACCTTGAATAATGCCAAATAATGCAGATGGATTATCGCCATGTTCAGTCTTACTACGTTTTGCCCAGCGCAGAGATAGTTCCATAGAAACTCGCGCTTCACTCTCAGTCGCAGGGTAAGGTGTACATTCGTCAAATATCATCACAATATCTGAACCCAAATCACGTTGCACCTGCATCGACTTCTCTGGAGTAAGAAGAATTTTTTCTCCATTAATAGGTGAACGAAAAGTAACACCTTGTTCAGTGATTTTGCGAAGGTCTCCCAAACTAAATACTTGAAAACCACCCGAGTCAGTCAGAATAGGTTTATCCCAGTGCATAAAGTCATGCAAGTCACCGTGTAGTTTGATGATTTCAGTACCCGGACGCAGCATTAAATGGAACGTATTGCCCAAACAAATATGTGCACCTGTCTCGTCTAACTCTTCCGGCGTCATGCCTTTTACCGTTCCGTAAGTACCTACCGGCATAAAAGCCGGTGTTTCTACTACACCGCGGTCAAAAATCAAACGTCCACGGCGAGCTTTACCGTCTGTATTATCTAATTCAAATTTCATTAATTTTCTCAGCTTACCGAAAAACAGTCCGATGGCGAAACTGGATGTTAATTATGTGCAAACATATTTGGATGCTATGCATCATTTAACAAGCCATGCTTAAAAACGATGCGGGATTATATACGAATCAGTCAGAGGTTGAAAACTTATCACGGATAATTTGAGCTTCATTCATTAACTGAGATAAACGCAACAACTGCAACCAACAGATTAATCGTTACCTCAGAATTTTTAAGGAAAGTCTAGTCATACGTCGCTATATGATTGACCTTGGTAAAAAACATCAACACTATGTACACCGACATACTAATAAAAAACTATTATATTGGAAATACTAACCACAAATTAATAATCTAGTTGGGTGAAATTATTTAACTAACGCACAGTTATAGCAATTGGATAGCCCTGTAGAAGCACCAAAGATTAAACGTTTCGTGTTTTATAAAAATATTTGCCTCGCTTACCAACACAAATACTTACTTCCTTCCGTACGTAATCGGTTTTAATAATTGAGCCTCTCCCAATGGATGTACTTAATAGCAACTTTTTTGCTTCTATTTATTATTAATGAAAGTGTCAAAGCCGCCTAAGAGTTGCTTTGGGTTGGTGCTATTATTGGACTTGGACTATACAAAAAGCCTTGTCTCGTATTCAATCGCATTTGAGAA
>CAZMDX010000195.1:0-3856 GCA_964564805.1 uncultured Pseudoalteromonas sp.
TAAAGGACATATCATCGATGTTCGAGTGTCGACTATGCCTATCCAAGGAGGTGAATCGGTTGTAATGCGTTTGTTGGACCAGTCTGCTGGTCTATTGACCCTAGACCAAACAGGTATGCCAAATAATTTATTAATGCGCTTTAGACGTTTATTGCAACGCCCACACGGTATGATATTAGTCACAGGACCCACAGGTTCAGGTAAAACGACCACTTTATATGGTGCATTGAGTGAGCTAAACAAAGCGGCTTCAAAAATTATTACTGTTGAAGATCCGGTTGAATATAGATTACCAAGAATTAACCAAGTTCAAACTAATAATAAAATTGGTCTTAATTTTTCGAGCATACTGCGTACCACTTTACGCCAAGATCCTGACATTATTATGGTTGGTGAAATGCGCGACCAAGAGACAGCCGAGATTGGTTTGCGTGGTGCTTTAACTGGTCACTTAGTCTTGTCAACACTGCATACTAATAACGCAGTGAGTAGCGCAGTTAGATTGCTAGATATGGGAGCACCTGGTTACTTAGTGGCCAGTTCATTACGTGCTGTTATAGCACAAAGGTTAGTTCGTAAAATTTGCAACAATTGTCGTGAAGATTATCGTCTCAATCCAGAAGAATTACTGTGGTTAAATAGTTTGGATGATAACTTAAAAACAATTAATTTTAAGCGTGGTAAAGGTTGTCAAAGCTGTAACCGGACCGGTTATAAAGGTCGAATAGGTGTATTTGAATTACTTGAAATGACAGAAGGCATGATGAACGCGCTCAAAGTAAATGACACTGTCACCTTCGCTCAAGCAGCTCATCAAAGCCCAGGGTTTGTGCCGCTGGCAAAATTAGCGCTCATGTACGCCAAAATGGGTATAACGACAGTAGACGAAGTGCTCAAGTTGATTGAGATGGTGGCTGATGAACGCGCATTAATACACACAGATGACACAGAAACTATTGAACACGAATCGACACAAGCGGTAGCAGAACATAACGTCAATCAAACAACCAGAGATGAAGAACCCAAATCATCTGATTTCTCTTTTAAACTAGCGCCGAATAAGCAACCATCAGGAGGCAACAGTGGCTCAGTTTAGCTACAAAGCTAGAAAATCTAGTGGTGAGCTTACGACAGGTATACTGGATGCAACAGATGTTTCAGCTGCAGCGCAAATTTTAAATGGGAAAAGCTTTACACCCATAGAAATCAACGAAAGTGACCAAGAACAAACGAACGAATCAACAAAAATAACGTTTTTTACACCTAATATTACACTCGATGACTTGGTTATATTTTCTCGGCAAATGTATTCTTTGGCCAAATCTGGGATCCCTATTTTACGTGCAGTTAGGGGCCTAGCTGATACTACCGGTTCTAAACGAATGTCAATAACATTGGATGATGTGGCAGATCAACTTGAACGTGGCCGCACTTTATCTTCAGCCTTAAATAAGCATAACCAAGTGTTTGGCCGATTATTTGTCAGCATTGTGCATGTCGGTGAAAACACCGGTAAGTTAGATGTTGCTTTTTTGCAATTATCATTTTACTTAGAGCGTGATCAAGAAACTCGCAAGCAAATTAAGGCTGCAACTCGTTACCCTATGTTTGTGATGGTTGCCATCGTCATCGCCGTCGTTGTTATGAATATAATGGTCATTCCTATTTTCGCTGGTATGTTTGAGTCTTTTGGTGCTGAACTGCCACTAATGACGCGTATATTGTTAACTACGTCTGAATTTTTTATTACTAAATGGCCATATTTATTAGTGGGCATTATATTCTTAGTTATCATTATATCTAAGTACCTAGGCACTAAAAATGGTCGTTACAAATGGGATCGAACTAAATTAAAATTACCCATAATAGGCAGTATCTTTGAGCGCACTTTACTAGGAAGATTTGCTCGAAGTTTTTCTATGATGCTCGTTTCTGGGGTCCCATTAACCTCTGCGCTTAATTTAGTAGCAGATGCGGTCGACAATGCTTTTATGGCCGATCGTATTTTGAATATGCGTAGAAATATCGAAAAGGGTGAAAGTCTATCAAGGGTGGCCAGCAGCAGTAAAATGTTCACACCCTTAGTGTTACAGATGATTAATGTGGGTGATGAAACAGGGCGAGTCGACGAGTTGTTGGCTGAGGTTGCAGATTTTTATGAGCGCGAAGTCGACTACGATTTAAAAAGTCTGACATCAAAAATCGAACCTATTTTAATAAGTGTAGTGGCAGCTATGGTACTAATATTAGCCTTAGGCATTTTCACCCCAATGTGGGACATGATGGGAGCAATAAAAGGCTAACATGATGAATAATCATCAAGTAACAAGCGAACGCAGCCGTAGCCTGTTTGTCAACATCACAGTAGTCATCACGTTTATTAGTCTGATGTTGGGCTTTGTTTTATACTTAAACGATGACACAACCAATATTAGGCGTCTAGCCTTAGAAAATTTAGCTGAGCAATTTTCTATCAGTGTAAGCAACGCTCATTGGCAATGGCAGGGTGAAGGACGACCACAAATTGTTATGTTAGTGACTTATGCTCGTAAATTAGGCGACAACAACACCTTAGTGGAAAAAAGTAGAAAGCCTATATCTATGAGCCAACAAGGTTGGCCAGAAGCTGAACCAACATCAGAAGGTTGTTCCAACATCTGGGATATGGTGTTAAGTATGCCTATGAACATCAACGGGTATGAGGTTTTTGCTGAGTATTATGACGGACTTAACCTAAATAATAATGCACTAGACTCTGTTTGCAGGTACCGACTATCCACCGGGCCCTATTTCGAGTACAAAGTATTACTGGGCCAAGTATTAAAGGTCAGACAATAAATGTTTGATTTGAAAAATTACTATTAAATAACATTGCAGGTACAAATAATGAATAACAATAAAGTTGAAATAAATATGCCGAATAAAATGCTAAATCGTAAAAAAAATGTCAGGGTATCCTCGGGTTTTACTTTGATCGAGCTGGTCATTGTTGTGGTGATTTTGGGTTTATTAGCAGCCACTGCTTTACCAAGATTGCTCGATGTTACAGCCGACGCTGAGGATGCAACAGTAGATGGTGTGGCAGGTGGTTATGCTACAGGTGTAGGGTTAGTGCGAGCAAAGTGGGAATTAGAGGGGCGACCCAAAGAAAATAACAGTACTAGTCTAACCTTTGTCACTATTGAAAGCATTCAAGTGGGTATTGATAAAGATACAGGATACCCCACAGGCCAATTAGACACTGACAGCAGCAGTGAAGATGACCAGATAAGTAACTTAGACTGCGAGAGTATTTTCAACCTCATTATGCAAAGTGCTCCAACTATTTCTTCAGCTTGGGACGACCGTCCATTTGAAGATTATCGCTATTTCACAAATTTTAAAGCAGGTGCTGGCTCAGGTGGCAATGATGTGTGTTATTACTACCTAACCCAAACTATCAAAAATCGTAGTATTGAGCCCATAGATAACTTGGCAGGTAATGGGTTTATTTACGACCCACGAATTGGTCAAGTCATTGTTTTTAGTAACAACTAAAAGAACAATCACAGGTGCGAACTATAGGCAGGAAAATTAGAGTAAATCAAGGAACTAAACCACAGAAAAAAGCGTGGAATTTTCTCTAGTGTAGGTGTTGTTCCGCCTGTAAGTTATTCTTTTTTTGTAGCGGGCGACTCACTTAATACACTTAGTTATAATTATACATAACTAAGAAATACAAATAATTACCATTAATCAATATTTTAGTGGTATAAATGTTTTTTATAATAAAAAATTTAGACTAAATTATTTAAGGTTAAAAAATGAAACAACAACGTGGTTTTACTTTAATAGAATTGATTATTGTTATCGTTAT
>CAZMDX010000196.1:0-3308 GCA_964564805.1 uncultured Pseudoalteromonas sp.
CTTAAAACTAAACAAGGTGGGGAGTTTCAACGCGTAGTTTATCCAGATGTTATATCAGGAAAATCCACCATTATTACCCAAGACATCAATTGCAGTTTAATTAATATGACGGTAATCGAGCAGTGTTTATACTAGATCAGTCAGCTATATTTATTTAATACTAAGACTTCATACACCCAGTGATAGTTTTCATTTACCCTCATGCGTTCAGCCACCCAATATGATGATGTAACACGTAAGAAAAATAATGAAGTGTGTGGTTTCAACACGAGGCTATTTGTTATACCTAAGTGGGTACGTTTTAAATCTTCTGATAAACGTCAAGTGCCAGCCGTCGTGTATAAACCTGATAAAAAATGACAAGCTGGGTTTGCTGTAACAGTCATTCTCAATGATGGTTAAACACATTAGCTGCGGCTGTGATTGCACCCAATATGTGTTGAATTGAATAAGAATCTGAGTCAGCACCATACAAAAAACAGTACCAACTCAGGTGAGGTTGCATATCAGACATTGATTAATTAATTATTTATTTAATGCCTCACGCACCTTATTTAACGCTTCAACAGAGAACCCTTTGTCATAAAAATAAACAATATCACCCTGTTCATCGAGCAACATAACACGAGCATTATTAGGATTTAGATTACCAGTAAAGCGCTGAACTTTATCGCCGTCAGCATACACAGTAACCACGCCTTTCCATAAATCTTTAGGAATACCTTTACGCATGCCACTGTCTATGAAACCACTAAACATACGGGGCAACATGCCTTGAATCGTTGGAATTTCATAAGCAGCGACTTGAGTTTGTGTCATATCTAAACCAATTAACCAGCGGTCAATGTCGAATTGTGAGTCTTGTTTATAACCAAACAGTAACAAGGTTTCTTGACCGGCAAAATCTTGTGGGATGACCACGGCGTTGCCTTCCAAACTCTGACCTGTCGCATCGATCATTTTATCACCGATTGAAACTTGACTCGGGTACTCATAATTAGCACAGCTACTTAAAAACAATACAAATACCAATATTTTGTAAAATTGTTGCATGATATCAATCTCTTATAATAGTTAATCACATATTTAAGGTTAAAAAAAATTGAATTTATTTATCTAAGACTCGTTTTCACTTGCAAAATTTAAGGCTCCTATTATGGCAGCCACTTGAGCTTGAATGCAATTCTCAGCATCTACCTTTGGACTATCTGGATACACCTCTGTGGTACTCACAAACCTGGCATCAGTCAATCCTGCACACAAGCTTAAAGCTTTAGTGGCATAGTTGATCACGCCGTTTTGCTGCAAAATCTCTCCAATGAGCCTTCCACTTTCATCAGCTGGTGCAATATGTGTAACCTTTTTAACAGACTGAATAATGGCTTTCTGAAATTCAGGGCAAGGTTTTAAAGTATCACCTACAGTATAAAAACCATCTGGAATAGCCCATTCTTTATGATCTGCAGCATCTCGTGCACCCAAGGCAGGTCTGAATTCAGAGTTATCAGTATCAGTGGTCTCATGTAAATCAATATGCATAAGAAATTCAATGTCTGACACTAAGTTCATCAAAGCAGCTGACTCTTGCACGGGGCTATTTTGGTAAAATGACCGATTAGGATCCAAAGCATTTGGGTTCCAACGATTAATAGTTTCATAAGCCCAAGGGCTAACACAAGGCACAATCAAAAGATTAAACCTATCGTGATAATCCTGCGCGGCTGTTGCAGCAAAACGAAGTGCGCCATGCACACCACTGGTTTCATAACCATGAACACCGCCTGTTATTAATACATTGGGTTTCGACTGATCCCAAGTCAGGCTTCTTAAAGAGAATAACGAAAATGAACCTGACGCATAATCCAAGCTTG
Organism: uncultured Pseudoalteromonas sp.; assembly: GCA_964564805.1. Classification (GTDB taxonomy): domain Bacteria; phylum Pseudomonadota; class Gammaproteobacteria; order Enterobacterales; family Alteromonadaceae; genus Paraglaciecola. The sequence goes on from CAZMDX010000196.1 coordinate 1,872, forward strand.
CGTGTTCTTTAATATCAAACTGACTTGCCAATGCTTCTAATTGACTCAGTACGTCATCAGTGTAAGAACGCTTAACATTTTGCATAGCCAACCACTGGGCTTGTTCTGCAGGGCCCCACTTCACACCAAGTTTACCTATTACATAACGCTCATTATTTTTCATAAAACAATTCCTTAACTATTTTTATAACTATTTCTATAACTATTTCTATGTCTAAATAATTCAGTCCAACATGGTTTTTTTAAGAATTCGAAGGTTTTAGTCGAGTTCACGTTCTATTAATTCAGTCACAAAATATCCCGCAAAAACATATTGAAGTTAATCCACAGCTCTATTATTTTCTGCGGCAGTTGTAGTGATAAAAATTCATCTACTTTAAACAATAGCTTATCATTCTTTCACACTTGTTGATCCGAACAAGCTTAATGGGTGTGATTGATTGGTTTATAAATAAGACATATCACGGTAAAATCTACTATCATAATTTTCTTTGGTTCTAACGCAAACACTGTTGTTTTTCTTAACTTAAATTATTTTGCAGAAATCATTCTTTAATTTTTAAAAGGTCACCTTATGTATCGATACAGTTTTTTGGGTCTGTTTATCTTCGCTAGCCTTATGGCGTGTGCTGGTGAAAACACGCCTACAAAAGAAAAAAAATCACCTGCGATGGTAGTCACAGCAAATCCCCTCGCTACTGAAGCCGGATTAGAAATATTAAGAGCAGGTGGCTCTGCTGTAGATGCAGCCATTGCTATTGCAGCAGTACTTAGCTTAGTAGAGCCACAAAGTTCTGGCTTAGCCGGTGGTGGATTTATGGTGCATTTTGACGCTTCAGAAAATGCAATATCTGTATTTGATGGCCGTGAAACGGCACCCGCTGCTGCTACTGCCGATATGTTTTTAGATGCTACTAATAAACCTATGCGGTTTCTTGATGCCAAAAACAGTGGTTTATCTACCGGTGTACCTGGTCTGTTAGCAATGTTATCACTTGCCCATGAAGATCAAGGCTTATTAGAATGGGGCTCACTTTTTAAGCATGCTACTCAACTGGCAACAGACGGATTCAATATTTCCCCACGTTTATATGACATGTTAGACCGCTATGGAAAATATATTCCAGCAACCCTAGAAGAGGGTCCTACCGAGGCCCATGAGTATTTTTTTGGTGATAATGGCCAGCCTCATCCTGTGGACTATTTATTAAAAAATCCAGACTATGCCAACACCTTAAAATTAGTTGCTGCAGATGTGTCGGCATTTTATAAAGGCCCTATTGCTGCACAAATTGCTGAGATGGTGCAGCGTCCTCCTCGTGCTGGCAGACTAACAGTAGAAGATATTGCCGGTTATCAAGCTGTCAAACATCACGCTTTATGCCAGCCCTATAAGGATGTCCAAGTGTGTGGCGCTCCCCCACCCTCTTCATGGGT
>CAZMDX010000197.1:0-3246 GCA_964564805.1 uncultured Pseudoalteromonas sp.
ACGCACCTTCTACTAAGTGTCCTCAAGATGGTACTGATTGTTCGTTGCAAGTTGAAGGTGTTGAAAGTGGTGCTGTATTCGGTGGTACTGACAGTACAGATGACTCAGGAACGCTTAATTATGTTGTCGTTAAATATGCCGGATTTGAAATTGCACCGGACAACGAACTTAATGGCATCACATTTGGTGGTGTAGGTTCAGGTACAACGGTTGATTATGTTCAAGTACACGCCAATGCTGATGATGGTGTTGAATTCTTTGGCGGCTCTGTGAGTGCTAAGCATCTAGTTTTAACGTCTATTCAAGATGATTCTGTTGATTGGGATAACGGGTATAACGGTAAGTTACAGTATGTATATATTGAACATGCTGCTGATGGTTCTGATGCCAATCGCGGTATTGAAGGCGATGGCGACGGTGGTGACGGTTTAGAATTCTCACTACCGAAGCTTGCTAACATTACTATTGTGGGTAATGACTTTAATACAGACGAGTTGGACTCAGAAGGTGTGTTACTGCGTGACCAAACGGGTGCTTATATTACTAACATGCTGATCACAGGTACCGCTGGTATGGGTGAGTGTTTAGAAATGGATACCGATGAAACTGTTCAAGGTAACCTGTCTGATGCCGACATTACTATCTCTAATTCTGTTATAGCCTGTGCCGAAGCTTTCAAAACGCCTGAAGGGGCGGTTGATCTTGAATCTTGGTTTACTACAAGCCAATCAGCTAATCAACTTATTGCTTATGCAGACCGCTCCAATATTGGTTTAAACATAGACGGTACTTTAACCTCTCAAAGTACTCTTTTGACTGCCGGTGGTGATCCTGCGGTAGTGGATGGTTTCTTTGATACGAATAATTTTGTTGGCGCTGTTGGAACGACTGAAAATGATTGGCGTCAAGGTTGGGCATTTGGATTTGGTGGAGGCGAAGTAGGTGTTGTGACGTCTGTTTCTGGTTGCCCTGCAGGCACCACTACTATTGCAATGGTCGACGGCCAAACCAATACCTGTCAAGTTTCAGGTCGTATCACATCTGACCTTACACTAACTGAAGGTAATCACTACGCACTTTCTGGAGCGGTGTTTGTGGGAGGCGATAATGCCGATAGTGCTATTTTGACTGTTGAACCAGGCGTGGTGGTTTATGGCACTTCAGGTAACGATTATTTAGTTGTCAGTCGTGGTTCTAAGATTGAAGCAAACGGTACCGCGGCATTACCGATTACCTTTACTTCTAACCAACATGTGTCTGGCGGAGTGGTGGATGGTTTGGTTAATGGTGAAGCAGGTCAATGGGGCGGCTTAGTGCTTTTAGGTAAGGGTAACTCCACTAAGTGTCCACAAGATGGTTCACAGTGTTCTTTGCAAGTTGAGGGTGTGCAAGAAGGGGCTGTTTTTGGTGGCACAGACGACACCGACAACTCTGGTACGTTGCGTTATGTTCGTGTGATGCACGGTGGATTTGAAATTGCACCTGATAACGAATTAAATGGTATTACATTTGGTGCTGTTGGCTCTGGTACAACACTAGAATACTTACAAGTACATAAAAATGCTGACGACGGTGTGGAATTTTTCGGTGGTGCTGTGAACGCTAAATATCTTGTTCTAACGGGTATTCAAGATGACTCTGTTGATTGGGATAACGGCTACAAAGGTAATATGCAGTTTGTTTTGGTTAAACACGCTGCTGATAATTCGGATGCAAACCGTGGTATTGAAGGTGATGGTGATGGCGGTGACGGTGCAGCTTTCTCAAACCCTACTGTGGCTAACATGACTATTATCGGTAACACCTTTGATACGGCAGAATCTGACTCTGAAGGTGTATTACTTAGAGATCAGACTAACGCGCAATTGTATAACTTTGTGGTCACTGGACCTGCAGGAATGGGTGAGTGTTTTGAAGCTGACTTATCAGATGGAGATACTACGCTTGAAGCAAATATGGATGGCACAAACAATCCTCAGTTAGTGTTTGCTAGCTCAGTATTAGCTTGTGGCGAAAACATCAAAAATTCAGGTGATTTTGGTCAAGAAGCTTGGTTTACCGCTCAATCTGGTACTTCAACTGCAGCAGGTCAAAGTGCTGTGCTCAATGGTATTTTCACTATTGATGCCACAACGCCCAATGATGTCACACTCTTAAATACCTTCTTCTCTAGCGTAGATTTTATTGGTGCGGTTAAAGATGCTGATAACGATTGGACAATCAACTGGACAGTTGGCCTTTAGTCAACATCTGAGCCAGAAATTATACAATTTAAAACAAAAAAACAAGTGCGTTACCTAAGGTAGCGCGCTTGCGTTTAAAATATTAAGTTTTAAATAAATTGTCTTTAATAAATTATTATCAATTTTCAGTTACATGGCTGCGAAGTAATTGGCAGCTAATGAGGTTAATATGAATAAGCTTGAAAATAGGTTTCGAGTCACAAAACTTACGCTTGCCGTGCTTGCTTCGTTAGTCATATCGCAAGTTGCTATTGGACAAGAAGGACAAAATAAAGATGAAGTGCTTGATGAGGTTGTGACAACAGGAACACGATTAAAAGGTACGGCAACAGCTGTTATAGAAGAACGCAAGAATCAGGCATTTGTTGCCGATATATTAGGTGCCGATCAAATATCCAGAACGGGTGATAGTGACGCGGCATCAGCTTTGCGTCGTGTTACCGGTTTAACGTTGGTTGATGGCAAATTTATTTATGTACGGGGCTTAGGGGAGAGATACTCGAGCACTCAGTTGAATGGGGCGGCAGTGCCTAGTCCTGATCCCACGCGGAATGTTATTCCATTGGATTTATTCCCATCTGATATCATCGAAAGTTTATCGGTTCAAAAAGCGTTTTCACCTTCGATGCCAGCCTCTTTTGGTGGTGGCAATGTGAATATTCGCCTCAAGACTATTCCAGATAATTTTTTGTTTAACATGTCAGGTAATTTAGGTTATAACAGCGAAAATTCTGCAGATGCCCTTTCTTATCATGGCGGCGACCAAGATTGGTTAGGTCGGGATGATGGTACAAGAGCCGTTCCTGAATCGATACAAACACGTTGGGATAATAAACAATTTTTAGATAATTTAGATAAAGATGTGGCTTTGTCATTGTTAGGTGATGTGAATCGCGACTACGATACCTTCTTGAAAAGTGTAGGGCCAGATGTTGGTTTTGGTTTCTCATTAGGCAATAGTGTAGATCTTGACGATAATTGGCGAATTGGATTTTTATGGACA
>CAZMDX010000198.1:0-1959 GCA_964564805.1 uncultured Pseudoalteromonas sp.
CTTAGCCAAACTTTATGATTTTCGTTTTCCTAGTAAAGATGAGCTGCTTGATATTGATAAAGAAATAACAAATAAACTATCACACGCTTTGGTCAATATTGAAACGGATGAAGCATTTATATCGAAAGCGATAAAGCTCTTAGATCAGTATTGGTTTCAAGGCATATCCCCAGCTTTTGAAGATGCCTCGGTTAAACAAAATCAACAGAAATTAACTGAAAATTATGAACTCCTTACCAAGCGTGGCCACTACCTAGGTGCCATGATTAATTTTGAAGGCGAATGGTTTTGGGGCCTTGATCGTCTGGATCATTTAGAAAAACGCTTGAATGGCCTTTGCTTGGCCCATGCTAAAAAAGAAAGCATACACTTCGATCGCACTTATAAAACATTTTGCAAAGCACCGTCATCAAATATGAGCGGCGATAAACAAACGCCCTTGATCCTCTATTGGTCTGCTCGTAGTCCTTATTCATACATTGCTTTAGAGCGTGCAGTTATGCTGACTGCACACTATAAAATACCCTTACTGATCAAACCTGTATTACCGATGATGATGCGGGGCATGAATGTTCCTGATACAAAAAAGTTCTATATCTTCTTAGATACCAAACGTGAAGCGTCGAAACTGGATTTACCTTATGGGTGTGTGGCCGACCCGTTAGGTGCTGCAGTGGAGCGCTGTTACTCTTTGATTGAGTATGCAAAATCCGAAGATAAGTATCATGACTTTCTATTGAGCTTTGCCACAGGGGTCAACTCACAAGGCATTAGGGCTGAAACTGATAGGGGGTTGAAAACTATAGTCACACGCTGTGGATTAGATTGGAACATAGCGAAACACAAGCTGGTGGACCAAAGTTGGCGTGTGTGGGTTGATAAAAATCTAGAAGAGATGTATTTGGTGGGTTGTTGGGGGGTGCCAACTATATGTTATGGCGACTCTCACTTTTGGGGGCAGGATAGATTTGGCATCATAGAAAACCTCATCCTAAAAGACAATCAAGGTAAAAGACTATAAAACCATTTTAAGTGTTGTTCTTTTGATTCGCTAGAGCGAGGCGTAAAAATGGAACAACTGTTTGACTGGAAAACTTCAAATACCAAATTATAGCGGCTGATTTAACATGGATCTACGGAGATAATAGGTTGAAAAATTATGTATTAAAGTTCATTTTGACAATGATGGTTCTCAGTACCACTTGCGCAATGGCTGCTAAGCAAAAACCCAATGTATTAGTGGTTTTGTTAGATGACGCGGGCTTCATGGATTTTGGCAGCTATGGTGGTGATACAACCACGCCCAATATTGATAAATTGGCGCAACAAGGGGTCAAATTTTCTCGATTTTATACGGCACCGCAATGTGCGCCAAGCCGTGCCATGTTGATGACGGGTAAAGACAGTCATCAAGTGGGTATTGGCTCAATCATAGAATCTTTAGATCCAGCCCTAAGACAATATCCTGCTTATAGCATGTTGTGGCAAGACGATACCCAAACCATGGCTTCCCGGTTAAAAGAGTCTGGCTATCAAACCTTTGTTAGTGGTAAGTGGGGCATAGGTGAGTCTGGTGCTAATTTACCCAGTAAGTTTGGGTTTGATCGTTCATTTGTATTAGATGCAACGGGTGCGAGCAACTATGACCAGCGGCCATATATTCCAATTAATTCAACAGCGAAGTGGTTTGAAGACGGTGAACCTATTTCGCTGCCAGATGATTTTTATTCCTCGCGTAATTTAGTCGATAAGCTGATTGGATATATCGATGATTCCCAAAACGAACAGCCCTTCTTCGCGTACTTGCCATTCATGGCCATCCATATGCCTTTACAGGTGCCTAAAGAATATATTGAAAAATATAACGGAGTGTTTGATCAAGGCTGGGATGTTATGGGCAAACAGCGTTTGCAAAAAGCCATTGATTTAAAACTTGTACCCAGTGACACCAAACTTGCT
>CAZMDX010000199.1:0-1539 GCA_964564805.1 uncultured Pseudoalteromonas sp.
AACCCCATAGGATCATCAATAAATAGCCCATCGTATACGCGGTTCGGCCTAATTTATTATCTAGTTTAAACATGTGAAGGTTACTCTCTCCGTAAGCATAGTTCGCAACCACTGAAGTAAATGCAAATAAACTGATGGCTGCTGCGACAAAATCACCGCCGACTTCACCTAAGTGAGAACTCATAGCGTCTTGAGTCAGGCGAATACCTTCCATGCCTTCACCTGATGCACCCCCAGCTAATAAAATAACAATCGCTGAACACGTGCATAAGATCATAGTGTCGATGAACACACCCAGCATTTGAACATATCCTTGCGATACTGGGTGATTAGGATTTGGTGTGGCACTTGCAGCCGCATGCGGCACACTACCTGATCCTGCTTCGTTAGAATATAAACCACGTTGCACACCGTGTTTAAATGCCGCGCCCATTGCACCAGCGCCAGCTTCTTGTAAACCAAACGCTGAACTAATAATGTCCCACAACATTGCTGGTACTAATTGAATATTTAGAAAAGTAATCGCTAGAGTTACCAGCACATAAGTTACGGCCATAAAAGGGACGACCCATTCGGCAAATTTGGCGATAGCTCGTAAACCACCCATTACGATTAATCCGGCAAAGACAATAATAACTAAGCCCGAATATAGGGTAGGGATGTCGTAAGCGTGATTTAGCGCATCGGTAATAGTATTGGCTTGTACTGCACTAAAAATAAAACCGTAGCCTAAAAATAAAAACAACGAAAATATGACAGCTAACCAACGTTTGTTTAGGCCCTGTTGAATATAATAAGCGGGTCCCCCGCGGTATTCTCCATTTGTGTTTTTAACTTTATAAAGTTGCCCCAGCACACTTTCTGCAAAGCCAGTAGCCATGCCTAGAAGTGCAATAACCCACATCCAAAAAATAGCTCCAGAGCCACCTAGTGAAATTGCAACAGCAACCCCTGCAAGGTTGCCTGTACCCACCCTGGCAGATAAACTGGTACATAACGCTTGAAAAGAACTAATACCGGATTTATCGCTTTTGGTGCTGCCTTTCATTACTGAAAACATATGGCCAAAATGCCGAATTTGAATAAAACCTAATTTTACTGAGAACCACACACCCGCTGCTATCAACATATAGATCAATATCTGACCGTTACCCCAAAGAATGTTGTTAATAAAAGCGACAATTTCGTTAATCAAGATTTAGCTCACAAGTGTTTGAGTACATGTTGGAAGTTTGCCGCTTAATGGCTTTTATGTCTAGGGTACAAAGTGAATCGATAAAAACAAAAATGCCAAGCATTAGCTTGGCATTTTGGAACTATGACTATAAATTTACAAATCTGATTTCAAAAGCAATAACGGCGCTTTAACGAATTTATAAATTATAATATAAAATTTGGCTGGGGTAGATGGACTCGAACCAACGAATGACGGGATCAAAACCCGTTGCCTTACCACTTGGCTATACCCCAATGGACTTCATACTAAAATATAAACAACAACCTGTGTTAACTATTAACTAAATTACTCACAGTAAAATG
>CAZMDX010000200.1:0-5389 GCA_964564805.1 uncultured Pseudoalteromonas sp.
TTTGCAGAAGCTGACCACAGAGTTTGGGGACGTTTAGCTGAGAGTTATCGATTCATTCCTGGACAAGAGTCAGAGTCACAATATGCTTATAAACGTGCCGCTGAACTTGCTCGTGAGAATCTACAAATTAACAACGAGGATTGGCATACCCGGGCAATATTAGGCTTATATTTAGCCCATTTAGGCGAACAAAAAGAAGGAATAAAGTTACTCGAGGCGGCGATTATACAATCAGGGCGAAATCCTGAAATTCTCTATTTTAAAGCCTTAGCCGTGCTCCAAGAAGGTGACACAGAGAGGGCGATCACACTACTTCAAGAGGCAGTAACACTAGAACAATATTACCGGCAATTTATTGCCTTAGATCCTGACTTGAGACGCCTACAAAACGATTTACGTTTTATGTCTCTGATGCCCATTGCCAAAGAATAAGGCCAGTATATTGGATAGAATAAAGGTTAAGGGCATTAAATGAATATTGAGTCTGTATTGTTTTAATTTGTTTACTCACATTCACCAGATAATTAAGCAGCACTCAAAGATAAAGAACATCAGCCCAAAATAACCTGAGCAGACAATACATATGCGAAGACGATTAAGCGGAAAGTTAATAAAACACTCAGTAACGTAAGTAATCACTTTAAACGGCCTATTGCCATAAGAGCTAAAGACATCATCAAAGCACTATTAACCAGTAAACTTTGTTGGTGTTTAACCATCATATTTTGAGTAGATGTTTTTTAAAAAATATCCCTACTGATATTGATTCTCTTATAGCAATCATTATCAGTAGGGTTTACACCGTGACTAACCAACGTAAATAAGCTTTCCTAGCTAACAAGTAAGCCGATTCACTTAAACATAAATGAACTTACACCGAAAAACGATGACATAATGTGTCGTAACTAGTTATTTGCCAGCACCGAATAAAAGTAACGTTAAATGCAGATTCATCCAGCTAAAATGACGGATAAAGTCCAACTAGAAAATCATTAAGCGTTTAGCCCCACCCTATTTATTCTCCATATCATTTTCCATATTTTTATTTACACAGCCTCAACGTCACTTTTACTTTCAGTAGCTTCATTTTTTTTATCTTTTGAATGATTTGACGCTAAAACCATATACACGCTTGGCAATACCAAAAGTGTAAACATGGTGCCAACCAACATACCTGCGACCAAAATGATACCAATACTGTTTCTGGCTTCAGCCCCCGCACCAGTTACTAGTACCAAGGGAAAGTGCCCAAGCACTGTAGCAGCTGTTGTCATTAATACAGGGCGTAATCTTGTTTGTGCAGCGAGCTGAATAGCTTCAATTTTTGCGTAACCTTGCATCTGCAAATGATTAGCAAACTCCACGATCAAAATACCATTTTTGGCAATTAACCCTACCAGTGTGATAAAGCCCACTTGGGAATAAATATTGATGGTGGTGAAATCCAGAAATGTAAACATCATTGCCCCTGCCAACGCTAGTGGCACTGAGCCAAGTAACACCACCAGCGGGTCACGAAAACTATTAAACTGAATGGCCAAGACTAAAAACACAAATACCAAGGCCACCAGCAACACGCCTTCTAGTGAGTTACCTTCTAAGCGAATTTGTCGAGATTCACCCGCGTAGTCGATATTGTAATCTGTGGGTAATAGTTCAGCCGCAGCTTGTTCTAATGCACTCAGCCCTTGCTCTTTAGTAGTGCCTGGGATCACTTCACCGTAAATACGGAAAGCGTTTTTCTGTTGAAACTTGACTAACACTCTTGGCGCCACTTCAGTTTCAAGTTTAGCGATAGAACGAATAGCTACAAGAACGCCGCTTGGTGTGCGTATTTGTAAATCTAGGATGGCATCAGGATTCACTCTTTGGTCTTCATCCACCATAGGGATAACACGATATGCACGACCATCTTTGTTAAACCGATTAACAAAGTTGCCAGATAACATCACATCTAATTGACGACTTACACTTGCCAAGTCCATGCCTAAATCTGCTATTCGCTGACGATCTAACAGGAATCGCGCTTGTGGTAGATCAATTTTCAAGTCTGTTTCAGCAAACAAAAACTTACCACTGGCCATAGCCGCGGCTACCATTTTATCAGCATAAACTTTCATGTCTTCGTAGGGATCAGTGCTTAACACTGCCATTTCAACCGAAAAATTACCAGATGTGGGCAAAGCAGAGTCCAATACTGGAAAAGCCTTTAAACCAGGCACCGATGAAAGTGCACCAAAAGCCTTCCAAAATATATCTTGCACACCTTCGCTACGCTCTTCTAATGGCACAAATTCAACCCCACCAAAAGCACCAACAGGGTTAATAATTTGCCACATAAACCTACCACCCTCGAGTTGTTTCATTACGTCTACCACCTCGTCCATATGTTGAGTGGTATATTGCAAAGATGACTCAGGGGCTGCTTCGACGATGACGGTGATACTTGACTGGTCTTCAGTAGGCGCGAGTTCTTTGAGCGACAATAAATAAAAAGGTACACTTAACAAAGCCAAAAATACTGCCCCAGTTAATACTTGTGTTTTAAAGTCGATAGTACGTAACAACAATTTGCCATACCAGACTTGCAAACGTGCAAAACCAGCATTAATTTTCAGAGTGAACTTGCCTTCTTTGCCGCCTTCAGGACAGGCATAAGCACTCATAATGGGTGACAGCGTTACTGCCACAAACCCTGAAATCAATACAGCGATGGCGAGGGTAAAAGCAAATTCCTTAAACAAAGCACCTGTTAGCCCAGACAATAAACCTATGGGAGCATAAACAGCAGCCAAAGTGATAGTCATGCTGATAATAGGTGCTAATAACTGTCGTGAACTGATCAGTGCGGCTTGCATTCTACTCATGCCGCTGCGCATATAACGTGCAACATTTTCTACTACGACTATAGCATCGTCTACCACAAGACCTACAGACAATACTATGGCTAAAACGGTTAACAAATTTAATGTGAACCCCATTAGAGTCATAGCTGCTACTGCGCCCAAAATTGAAATAGGGATAGTAATAAGTGGTACTAATGCGGTACGAAAAGATCCCATCATGACCACCACCACGATACCTACTAAAAAGATGGTTTCGGCGAGGGTGATAAAAATTTCTTTGAGGGCATTACGCATATATAAGGTGCCATCAAAGCCGCTGGTAATAGACAGTCCCTTAGGTAACGTTTGATTGATACTATCGAGCTTTTTATACAACCTATCGCCGATATCGATTTCGTTGGCACCGGGTAGTGGCCAAACAGAAATAAACACATTGGTCTGTTTATCCAAACGCGCGGTGACTTGACCTTCTTCTTCACCCAGCTCTACTTTAGCGATGTCGCTAATACGAATTTGAGCGCCGTTCACTTCACGCACAATAAGTTGGTTAAACGCTTCGACGTTGGTCAAAGAACTGTCGGTCATTAATGCAATACGTTGCTGATTATTCTTACTTGCGCCCATAGTGGCAATAAGGTTGTTACTTCGCAGCGCATTGGCTACATCATCAGCGGCAACATTAAAAGCTGCCATTTTTTTAGTATCTAACCATATTCGCATAGCTGGCGAGCGGCTGCCTTCAAGTCCAACTCTTTGCACACCGATAATAGTAGATAAATCTGGCACTACACGCCTAGATAAAAAGTCGGTCACTTCCAAGCGCGACATTCCGGCATTTTCTTCATCGTATTCAACGTTTAAATAAAACACCGCAAAAGGTCTATCTGCTCTGACAACTTGCACCGAAGGATCTTCAGCACCTTCAGGTAACTCGAAGCGAATTTGATCAAGTCGTGAGGATAGTTCGGCTAATGCATCAGTGCTGTCTTCATTTAACTTTAACCAGACGTTAACGGTACTTAAACCTAAAGTAGTATTGGAATCAATATAATCCACTCCGGGCACAGACGCGGCTGCTCTTTCAATGGGTTCAGTGATAAAGCCTTGCACCACGTCAGCGGACGCGCCAATGTAAGGGGTCGTTATTTTTAGTGAAGCACTAGCGATTTTAGGGAATTGTAAAACTGGTAAGTCAACTGAGGCGCGGATGCCAACCAGCACTAAGACCAAGGATAAAACAATAGCCACGACAGGACGGCGACAAAATACATCCATAATAGAGGGTTTGGTGTCTTCCTCACTAATGAGTAATTCACCCTGAGTTTTATTCATCAAGACCATTCCCTGCAACAGAAGCGGCCACGTTAACCAACAAACCTTCACGTAATTTAGATGACCCAATGGAAGCGAGAGTCTGGCCGATACTAAGACCAGAAGTCACAATCGTAGTTTTGTTATCTTTACTTCGTACTTCTATGCTTTGACGAGTTGCACGCCAGTCTGCATTGTCATCTTTATTCAAAATAAATACGTAGCTGCCAAACGCATCATAACGCACCGCTACGCTTGGTATTCTGACGACACTGAGGTTATCACCAATCGGCAGTTGTACATCTATTAAAGCACCGGGTTTAATTTGCTTGGGTACATTTGACCATAATGCTCTTACACGAAGATTTCTTGAAGCTAGGTCGATTTCTTGACTGAGTGCAATAACCTTTGCGGTATGGTTATCGTTCAACAAACCTGTTGAACTTACCTGAACCGTCTCTCCCACAACAACATTAGCGTGTTCTTGTGGCACTGAGAAATCTATCCAAACTGCGTCACTCACACTCACCAAACGAGAAATTAAAGTGTTAGCGGACAAAAAAACACCCACTTCAAGTTGATGCAGACCCACCATTGCATCAAAAGGTGCAAGCAGTGTTTTTTTACTAATAGTAGACTGCAAATCACGCACGTTAGCCTGTGTTACCGTCAATTGAGCCTTGGCTCTGTCAAGTTGGTCGCGGCTAGAGGCATTACTTTTGAACAGTTCTGAGAATCGATTTACCTCTAACTGCGCTATGCTCACTTGTGCTATTAACGCGGCTAATTGTGCCTCTTCATTTTCCACAGCTAACCTTAATAACACCGCACCTTTGAGCACTTTACCGCCTGAAACAAAACCAACTTGGGTTACGACTCCTTCAAGTTCATTGCGAAGCTCTAAGCTTCGAGTCGCTACTACCTCGCCCATAACGCTCAAAGTAGACTGCCATTGGCTCTGACTTACTACGATACTCTGAACTGTCTCACTGGGTTCGGGAAAAGACTCACCAAAAGCAATCGCCGCTTTAATTTGATTGAACTTCACAAGCCCCAACACACCCACCACAACCAAACAAAACAAAAATGTCCATAACCACCGCCAAACACGCATAGTGCTTCCTATAAATAAATAATTAATTGAATTAAAGCTAAACAAAACTACGACTCAATAAGCCTTTTAGTTCGCTACACATCAAGATGATACATTTATAAACATATTTACTAAACAA
>CAZMDX010000201.1:0-4239 GCA_964564805.1 uncultured Pseudoalteromonas sp.
ATTGGTTGCTAAGATGCTGACGGGCGTTTTGAGTTAAATCACAATAGGCTAGAAAGTACACCGAACCATCATCGTTTTTGGCGACGCGCCTATTTAACGGCCTTAAAAAATGATTAAAATCATCCACCATCTCGTCATTTTGTAACTTATGAAAACTATGCTCATCGGTGACAGTGCAAATAAACTCTCCTTCTAACAAGCGCTCTAATAATGGACCATGTTCTATCATGTGTTCACCTGTGCTGATTCAGTGGTTGATGTTTGAGTATTTTGCAAACGTTGAGCAATACGACTGAGTTTCGGTTCAATTTTTTCTAAATGTTGTTTCTGTTTATCTATTAAATATCGATGCTTAAATAACATTAATACATCAGATTCTGGATTTGGAAAAGCACCTAATATGTGAATATGATTAGCATCACAAGCTTTAAAAAGTTTTTCTACGTTGTGATATGCCAAAGTACCAATTTCATCAATAGGCCAGTGGATATTGACGTTCGCTTGATTACGCAATAAGCGTGTAAAGGCCAATAAAAATTTACATAAAATCAAATAAGCCATACCGTGACTCGATGACTCAAGCAATTGCCTATCGTTTTTAATCACTAAGTCAGAGCCACCTTCATTGAGATGCAACTCTAAACGTAATAGCGATTCGATACTGTAATTGGCATCGTTAGGTAATACATCAACCACATCTGCCAAATTATCTAAGTATGCTTCACTGGGCAGAAAGTCGTCAGAGGTGCTCCATTTATGGTATTGCTGTGCGAAACGTTTCAGCGGTGCCCAGAAGTTAAGTTCATCTACGGTAGAGATAATTTTCACTTCAGAACGGGCTATGCCGTCCAAAATCAAATCATCCGATACTTCATCGGTTAAACGTTTACTTTGTTGGGCAATTTTGCGATTAATGTCACTAAACACAGTAAAAAATTTGTTTAAGTCCCCACCTATGGTTTCCCCCTGCTCCACAATTTGGCGCTGGCGAGACTCTAAAATACTTAATAAACGTTGCAAAATAGGCAAACGGTCGCGCACGTTGGCATCTTCATCTAGAACCCCAAAAGATTGCAGCATAGTATCTAAAAAGTCTTTACCAGCATCTTTACCTAAGTTTGCTTCAAACTCTATCAACGACTCTTTAAATTTTTTCTCATCACGGCTGCGGCTTTCTAATGCTTCGGTACAGCGGTTAATACGTTCAGCCTGGTCACCCAGATTAATGTTTTGCTCATCAGCACGTTTAAAGGAAAAAACAATTTGACTGAGCTGGCGCACCATAGGCTCAATCTCTATGATTAATGAACCCAGTCCAGACAAACTTTTGTCTACTGATAACAGTACTTTAGATAATTCAATCCGTTTGCCTTGGTATTGATTAACTAAATTGTTTTGCTGTTGGTCGAACTGTTGGGCGAGTGCTTTTAATTCAGTCTCTTGTTCGAGTAACTCTGGGCGCTGTTTCGACCAATCGGTTTGCATAAAGGTTTTATATTCGTTTAACTCATCACGTCTAACTGTTACTGCTTGGATCGTACTTTTTAATAGCTCAATTTGCTGCTTCAGCTCACGTAGCGTATTGGGGTCGATGTCTTGATTGGCTAATTCTTGATTAAAGGCACCTTCAAGCTGTTTAATCTGTTCACGGTTTTGATCGCGCTTATGCTCCACTTGCAGCTCAAGTTCTTCAATTTGTTCGTCTAAGACGCTTAGTTCATCTTGCCAACTGGTCTTAAAGTCCAAGAGTTGTTCTTCAAAATCAGACTTTAATTGGTCAATAGCGCTTGTTTTTTGAGATACCACTTGTTGCTTTTGATCTACATGTTGATGCAAGGCTTGCTTTGCTTGTTGCTTACGTTTTTCTAACGCGTCTTTTAGCTCATCGGCAAAACGTTGTTTAGCACGTTGTGCATAAGTCGATTCTTGCTCAGCTTGTTCAAAGGCTCGGTTTTGCTCAGCTACGATTTCGCGCTGCATCTCTGCTTCTTGATGACATTCGTCTAATTCAGATTCTGCTTGTTTTTGTTGCTTTTCTGCCGTTGTTAAGTGCTTTTTGGTTAATTCTAAAGATAGGATCAGAGCTGTTTCGTCTTGGGCATAATCAGGCGCATCGATCATCGCCATATTTAATTGAACACCCAATAAACTGTGAATATCGGCTTCGTTTTGATGGGCCAAAAGATGCGGTGACAAATCTTTGCGATCCAGTAATGGCTCGTCAATCAGTTTGCCTATGCTCTGCTCCCAGCCAGGTTTTTGGTCTTTTAGGAACTGCCTTAGGCTATCTTGTTCCGGAGAAAGTTGCTTATTAAATTGCTTTAAACGTTCTTTGGCTTGTCGGGTCTTTTGCCGCGCTAAATGTAACACTTTATCGGCTTCATCGCGTTCATTTCGACGTTGTTGATAAGTATTTTCAGCCTGTTTTTTAGCATTCGAACCCAGCTGCCATGCACGCTGAGCAAGCTCTAAACGTTTATCAGCAAGTGCACCGTCTTCTGTTTCTTGCTCCGTGGGCGAAGCTTGTTGTGCTTGATGCTCAGCACGAACGATGCTGCGCTCTACATCTAATAGTTGCTGATCAAACTCTTTAGCTTGATGCTCTTTGCGCTGCTCAAACTTACCACGTAAATCCACTTCTTTTTTGGTGTGTGTACTACGCACGATCTCTTTTTGCTGACTAATTGTTTTAACTTGCCCTTGGTTTTTACGTGACAAGCGTTCTAACGATTCAGATAACTTCAGCTTTTGCTGTTCAAGCTGACTCTGCAGATCTTTATGTTGGTCTATCAGTAAATTGTATTGTTCTAACTTTTGCTCGTACTCTTCGCGCTTAAGGGGTAAGGCATCCATATTTTTTTGCAGCTGGTCAACATCAGAATCCTGATATTTTTCATACTGTTGCTGAATATGATCTAACCGTGACGACTTAGCTTTAAGATGCTCAGCGGTCTCACTGACGCGGCTATTCAATAAGCCTTCAGCTTGCTCAAAAGACTCTTTGGCAGTGCTTTGTTGGCTTCTGATTTTATTACGTTGCTCTTGAGCATCAGCCTTTTGGGTTACCAGCGACTTTAAGTCTTTTTCTAAAATAGGTTTAAGCTGAAATAGCTGCATTTCAATCGTATTAAGCTTTTCTGTTTGCACTTGAATTTTTTGAAACTCATTCTGCATCGATTGTAAGCGCATGGTTTGACGCATCTGCGTAATCCACTCTCGCGCCTTCGTATTTTTAACGGTAGTAGTCGGTTGTACCAAGCCATCTTCTTCAAAAATAGCTGCAAGCATCGTTCGTAAGGTGTCCATCTTACCTTCTTTGGCATGGACCGCACTGACCAGCTTTTCCATATGCCTGATACGATGTTTGCTAGACACCAAGCTATAACGACTGGCTAACTGCCTAAGTTTTGTGTTTTCTCGACCGGCGCCACGACCCACACTAACGTCATTTTGAATAACACTACGAAACTCGCTAGTGGCTTGAATTTTATGAGAGAAGTCAATACCAAGCTGTCTAAGCTGTTTAATCCATTGTTCAGGCAACATAGCTTGAACATTACCTTGCTCTGCATCTACTAAAATTTGTTGTTGGTGATAGGGCGATTCAATAAAGCGATATTGCACCCCATCACTGCCTTTGCGCGTTAATACCACTTGACAGCTTTGCCCGTCTTCTCTTTGATACTCATAAATCAAATAACTATTAGCGTGGGGCAAATAAAAGTCATCGAACTTCTTACGGGTTTTAGGCACCACTTTACTTGGCAACTCACCATAAAATACGGGTATCAAACGTTGCAGAGTCGTTTTACCCGACGCATTGGTACCACAAATATTACTGTGACCCGAAACATCAAGCTCAACAAAACCAGGGAGATGACAATTAATAAGAATAATACGTTTTAACCCTGGCATAGAGTTCCTTTTATTGTGGGTGAATAAGGATAGTTAACAACTAAATTTTACCTATAAATGAAGTCATTTAATACCAGAAAAATATACTTATCAATTTCTCTATTACATCAATTTATTGTCACCACAAAAGAGTATGCGAATAAATAAGATTCACTTGCGTTAAGCCAAACATTTTGACTTGTTTTGACAAAAAAAGTCCTTGTTAGTTGCACCATTGCAATACGCAATCATAATTCTACTGGCGAGGTAAGTAGCAAAACCAACGAAACCGTATACCGTGTTTAGTGATGACAATTAGTCGATATTTTGCAGATTAGGTTATCT
>CAZMDX010000202.1:0-13648 GCA_964564805.1 uncultured Pseudoalteromonas sp.
TAATTCATATTCTAATAATTGTGACATTACATCTGCTACTTCTATGCCGCTGCGCTGGGCCACTATATCTAGCGGCGTTACCTCGAAATCTACACTATCTAACAATTTGTCTGATGCCAAGCTCTGTAACATGTTTTTTTCCAATTGATCCTCTTTCCTAATTAAAGAAGGCAAAATCAGATGTTGAAATTCTTCATTAATATCTTCTACACATGTCACCAACTTTGCTCCCTGCTGAATCAAATGATGACAACCTGCAGACATGGGGCTGTGTATACTTCCTGGTAACGCAAATACCTCCCTGTTTTGCTCCAAAGCACATCTTGCAGTGATTAACGAACCACTTTTTATTGCCGCTTCTACGATAAGGGTGCCAACAGACAAACCACTAATAATTCTATTTCGTCTTGGAAAGTACTCTGCTCGACCAAGTGTATTGGGTGCGAACTCAGAAATAATCACACCATCGTTTAACAATATCTTATCGGCTAAGTCTATATGGCGGCGCGGGTACATTTTATCAATGGCTGTTCCCAATACCGCTATCGTAATAAAACCACCTAACATTGCACCTTGGTGAGATAGTCCGTCAATACCAAGGGCTAAGCCGCTGGTAATGGTCCATCCACATTCACTTAGATGGCTGGCAAAATATTTAGCATTTTCTCTACCCTGTGGACTGGGTGTTCTGCTACCCACTATAGCGATTTGATAATTACTTAAATATTTAGGATCACCATAGCCGTATATTAATGGAGGCGGACTAGAAATCTGTTTCAACAAATATGGATAACTTGGGTGGTCATAATATAATAGGAAACGATTATTTGTGGAATTCAGCCAACATAAACTCGCAGTAATAACTTCAATATTAGGATACAAAATTACTTTAATTTGCTCATTGTTAAAGCCTATTTCTTTTAGTGAGGCTTTTGATAGAGAAAATAATTCAGATAATTCAATATCAAATTTTTGCTTCAGTTTTTTCAAACCAATGACAGAAAAATTAGGTATTTGAACTAACCTTAACCAATTTTCTAGTTCACTATTTTTATTATTATTTAAATCAACATCCTGTTGCATATTTTTCTCCCTAAATAGATAACCCTTTGAAGACTAAGGCTTCGCGACCAACATTCCTCTTTTTATAACTCTAGCTGATTTAGTAATAAGCGCATAACTTGCTATATTAAAAGTTTTAAATACAACAACTTCACCTACTTTCAATGCAGGTTGAGAAATTTCATCGCCTCTATTAAAAGCGCTACGGATCACGTTATTTTCACCTTCATACTTTGGTTCTTCGCCATCAATTATTTTTGGTCCTTGGCGATATATGCCCATTACTGTACCTGCAGACACTTGGTCAGCGCCAAGATCCAGCACAACCACATTGTATTTGCCCAACAAGTTATGCTGCTCTAGATCATCAATAATATAGCCAGTTTGACCTTTTGCAGCCTCAAGAAAAATTTCACCTGGCACATTTTTAACAGCTGGAATAATTTTATCGCCACGTTTAATTTCCAGTTTTGCTTGCAATATTTTAATCAGTTTTTGTTTTCCTATCTCGGCATCGACTAACTTAGCTTTGGCTAAATGGCGTATTTGCAAACCGATAAAATTCCCATCCATGTCGAACAATTCGTTTTGTTTTCTGACAATATTTAAGTCTTTTTTATTACGACGGGATGCCTTTCCAAGAACTAAGTTATCGGTTACATATCGTACTGACCCTTCTTGGTTACCTAGGACATATGGATAACGATCATAAGCTTGTTGCGACATGATCATCTCATTTTCAATATAAGGTTTAATAACTGACCATGGTAAAGCAGGAATTGGCTCGGCAGTCTTGAACGATTTAATTCCCTTTGGAGACAATTTGATTTTAGGCTTCGCTAACTCTCTTACTACTTCCAGCACCGTTTCACCCTTTTCGTTTGTCACCAAACGCAATTTGTCACCAGGATAAATAAGATGAGGATTAGTAATATGTATGTTGGTTCGCCATAGCTGAGGCCATAGCCAAGGCTTATCCAAATACATATTAGATATATCCCACAAGGTATCACCTTTTTTTACCACATAAATTTCTGGAGCTGAAATTTTCACTAAAATGCTATCTGCGAAGCTACAAACTGGCGTGAGCACTAACAGCATCAACAACCTAATAATTTTTTTGCTCGTCATTCTTATATACACCTTGATGCAGTGACTATTATGTTTTGGATCGATTTACGCTAGAATAGCCTAGGTGGAATCGTATTAAATAGTCAATTCCATTTAATCGTATACTAAATAATACACACACCATTAGTAACTCCTTCACTACAACGAAAAGTTACTATGGTTTTTTTAATACTGAGCCCAAGGCTCATTATAGTTGAATAATACAATGGCAATATTAGATGTATTGCGTTTTCCTGATGAAAGGTTGCGCACAGTAGCAAAAAAAATTGTGAAGGTTGATAAATCTATTACCGCAATAATCAACGATATGTTCGACACTATGCGTGACGAAAACGGTATTGGTTTAGCAGCAACACAAATCAATGTTCATAAGCGACTGGTGGTGATGGATGTATCCGAAAATCAAGATGCGCCTATGGTTTTTATTAATCCAGAAATCACTCATAAAGAAGGTAAAACAATTAGCGAAGAGGGTTGTTTATCTGTTCCTAATAATTACGCACAAGTTGAAAGAGCAGAGAAAGTAACGGTTTCTGCTCTTGATAAAACTGGTGAACCTTTTATTTTAGATGCAGATGGCTTAATGGCCATCTGCATTCAACATGAATTGGATCATCTAAAAGGCATATTATTTGTGGATTATTTATCCCCACTTAAAAGGCAGAGAATTAGAACCAAGCTAGAAAAAGAAGCTCGACTTGCGACAAAAGGCTGAGGTAGCGTTGAATAAGCCATTAAAAATAGTCTTTGCAGGGACACCAGAATTTGCAGCGCTACATTTGCAGGCACTTATAGACTCTGAACACGATGTCATTGCGGTTTACAGCCAGCCCGATCGCCCAGCAGGTCGAGGTAAAAAACTACAAGCTAGCGAAGTAAAACAACTAGCTGTTAAGCATATGATCCCCATTTATCAACCGCAATCTTTAAAAACAGAAGAAGCACAACTTGTCTTGTCTGAATTACAAGCAGACATCATGATAGTGGTCGCCTACGGTTTAATATTGCCGGCTTCTATATTGAACACACCATCATTAGGTTGTCTTAATGTGCATGGTTCTTTGTTACCCAAGTGGCGGGGTGCTGCACCTATCCAACGTTCAATATGGGCGGGTGATGATGAAACCGGTGTAACTATCATGCAAATGGACGAGGGGTTAGATACAGGCGCTATGCTGTCTAAACATTCACTCGTCATTCATAAAGAAGACACTAGCGCCAGTTTGTATCAAAAACTAGCAGAAATCGGGCCTAAATCACTGATTAAAACACTCAATACGCTCAGTAAATTACAACCAGAAATCCAAGATAATAGGTTGGCTAGTTATGCAAAAAAACTGTCCAAAGAGGAAGCTCAAATTGACTGGTGTTTACCTGCTGAACAGTTGGAAAGAAACATTCGTGCTTTCAATCCGTGGCCAGTCGCATTTTTTACTCTTAAAAATTCCAATATCAAAGTATATTCATCTGAGGTAGTTCAAGCTGAAAATTTTAATACCCCATCAGGGCAAATTATTAGAGCAGATAAACAAGGTATTTTAGTCGCAACAGGTAATGAATGTTTATTGCTGACTAAACTACAACTTCCCGGTAAAAAACCAATGTTAGCTGCTGATATATTAAATGGCAGAGCTGACTGGTTTGCAGTAGGTGTATCACTTATATGAATTGCTTTTTATGAAGATTAAGTCAAAAGCTAACTATCTTAATTTACGTGCTGATGCCGCTAAGGTGCTGCATCAAATATTAGAAGAAGGCCAATCCGCGCGCGAGTGCTTACCCCTTGTCCAATTGCCTCACAAAGAGCAAGACAAAGCATGGCTTCAAGAAATGGTCTACGGTGTTTTACGTAATCTACCTGTTTTACAATTTTGGCTTAGGCAGTTGCTTGACAAACCATTGAAGAATCGCTTTAAAGTTGTGGAACATTTAATTATGTTAGGTTTTTATCAGTTAGCTTTCAGTCGGGTCAGCCAACATGCTGCTGTATCTGAAACAGTTGCCGCTTGTCAGCCGCTCAATACACTAGCTATGAAAGGCTTAGTCAATGCCATTTTACGAACATTTATTCGGGAAGCAGTATCCGAGCAAGAAGCTCCAAATAAGCAAATAGCCTCAGGTTTACCTAAGTGGTTATATAAAAAGCTTGAAGCGGGGTATCAAGATGGTTTCAATGAATTACTTGTTAATATGCAGGTAAAGGCACCAATTTGGCTGAGAGTTAATACCCGTAAAATTTCGCATGCACATTATGCAAAAGCATTAGAAAAAGCGGATATAGGTTTTAGTCACTCACCCGAGCATCCAGAAGCATTAATACTATCAAAGGGTCATGACATTACTAATCTACCTGGGTTTGATTTGGGTTGGTTTGCTGTGCAAGACGGAGCGGCTCAACTTGCAGCTCATTATCTCAAACCCAAACAAGGTGAGACTATTTTAGATTGCTGTGCTGCACCAGGAGGTAAGACTTGTCATATAATCGAATTTCAACCAGAAATAGCTAAAATTATTGCTTTGGAAATAGATGATAAGCGTGCAGTAAAAATAGAAGAAAATTTAGTCAGACTGGGGCACAATGCAAGTATAGTGATTGGTGATGCAAATACGCCTGAGAAATGGAATGAAGAGCCATTTTTTGACCGTGTACTTCTGGATGCACCCTGCTCTGCTACAGGTATTATTCGCCGGCACCCTGATATAAAGTGGCTACGCAAAGCCAAAGATATTGATGTGTTGGTGGCTCTGCAAAAAAAAATATTAGATACCATATGGCCTCTTGTCAAACCAGGTGGAACATTACTTTATGCAACTTGCTCTGTATTGCCCGAAGAAAATCATCTACAAATTCACAACTTTTTGTCTCGTACCACTGATGCACTGTTAGATGATACTTTTGATAACGACTCTTTGGATAAACCTGGTAAACAAATATTGCCTGGAGATCATCAAATGGATGGTTTTTATTATGCCAGGCTGCTGAAATCACACTAATAATAAGGTTTAAATTTCATTCATGAAGATAATTATCCTCGGTGCAGGCCAAGTTGGTGCCACTTTAGCTGAGAATTTAGTTGGTGAAAAAAATGAAATCACCGTCATCGATTCAGATCCGGATACTCTTAGACATCTCCAAGACAGGCTAGACTTACAAGTTGTAGCCGGTATGGGTTCACACCCTGATGTCCTAAAAAAAGCAGGGGCAGAAGATGCCGATATGCTTATTGCGGTAACCAATAGTGATGAAAGCAACATGATGGCATGTCAAGTAGCTTATAGTTTATTCAAAACGCCGACTAAGATCGCACGTGTGCGTTCAGAACAATATATTATTTATCAAGAGCAGCTGTTTAAACACCAAGATGTGCCAGTAGATCACCTTATTGCACCTGAGCAGCTGGTAACCAGTGCAATAAAACGCTTAATAGACTACCCAGGAGCATTACAAGTCGTTGAGTTTGCCGATGGTAAAGCCAGCCTTGTAGCGGTAAAGGCTTATTATGGCGGTTTATTGGTCGGGCATGCACTTTCCTCTCTCAAAGAACATATTCCTAATGTAGAAACTCGTGTTGCTGCTATTTACCGAAGGGGCAAACCAATTCGCCCACTTGGAACAACCATTATTGAGGCTGATGACGAAGTATTTTTCATCGCAGCCACAAAACATATTCGTGCAGTGATGAGTGAACTGCAGAAGCTGGAGTCAAGTTATAAACGAATCATGATTGCAGGAGGTGGACTAATTGGTGCTGGATTAGCTAAATTACTTGAACACAATCACAACGTAAAATTAATTGAATTTGACCCGCAAAGAGCAAAGTATCTTTCTGCACACTTGGATAAGACTATAGTTTTCGAAGGTGACGCCTCAGATCATGAGTTATTAACTGAAGAAAATGTTGAACAAGTCGACGCTTTTATTGCGGTAACAAATGACGATGAAGCCAACATTATGTCGGCCATGTTAGCTAAACGGCTTGGTGCAAAAAAAGCGATGGTACTGATACAACGTGGTGCTTATGTAGATTTAGTTCAAGGTGGAGAAATTGATATTGCCTTTTCACCTCAACAGGCCACCATATCAGCACTGCTGACTCATATAAGACGAGGAGATATTGTCAATGTTTACTCACTTAGAAGAGGAGCTGCAGAGGCTATTGAGGCCATTGCCCATGGAGATAGAAGCACATCTAAAGTAGTTGGTCGTGAAATACGTGAAATAAAACTTCCACCAGGAACCACTATAGGTGCCATCGTAAGAAGTGAAGAAGTAATAATTGCACATGGTGATACAAAAATTGAGGCCAACGATCACATTATTCTTTTCCTTGTAGATAAGAAATTTGTTAGTCACGTAGAAAAATTATTCCAACCTAGTGCCTTCTTTTTTGGATAATTATCAACACTAATTCTTCATTGCTAAAAATTGCTATCTAACAATAAGTAGTGCTTGAGGCATTAAAGCCTAGAAAGAACACTAACTAATTTGTTGAAATTAATTTTCCACAACAATTTACAAATATTCCTCACATTTGTAAATTCAAAGACTGATTCAATCTAATGATCATACTCAGCTTTTTAACCCGACATAAAAATATTACGTTGCCTTGGTGATTGAACTGATGATAGATAAACAATAGTCTGTTCTATAACATTCTGTGTTTTATCACGACGGATTTAGCCCCCATCGTCAAATGAAACGGTATATGTTCTATATCGAAATATTGGGACGTTCTGAAACATTAGCTCAGTAATAAGAAGCGCGTATTGTTTTTATACATTGCAAGGCTAAATACAAATTAGGAACAAAACACGCTTTTTTGGTGAAGTTGAGCCTGAGTCACAGTTGACATTTGTTATCACTCCTTAAGTATAATTACATACAACTACTAGCTCAAAACTAGTTGATGTACGGGCTAAACCACTGGTAGTTTACTAAGGGAATGGGTATAAATCATTGATGTTGTTTTAGAATAGTTTAGTTTTAAACTAACAGCAATTTGGAACGTCTGCCGGCAGGAGCAATAGGTAATGTCAAAAATATTGATTAAAACTAAAAAAGGGTAACACGTACGCTTGAATGCAATTAATTAAGAATTTACTACATTCAGACAGCTGACCATCCGTTGGCTTTTAGCTGCGCCAAAAAGTAGGAGAAAATAATACCAATAATGAAAACACCTCCAATCGTCCAAAAAGCATCGCAATTATTAGTAGCCATTTACCGCTATCGGATACGTCCGCATAAGTAGCAGCAACCTCTCCCAAACCAGGGCCCAGATTATTAAGTGTTGCAGCAGTAGCACTAAATGCAGTGACGTCATCCATACCCGTAGCGATTAAACCAACCATAATGATAACAAATATCATTGCATAGGCTGAAAAGAATCCCCAAACAGCTTCAACCACTCTGTCTGGTAGTGCTCTTTCGCCTAATTTTACTGAATAAACAGCTTTGGGATGTATTAAACGCTCAACTTCTCGTTTGCCTTGCAAATATAATAAGAAAACACGAATGACCTTTAAGCCACCCCCGGTTGAACCTGCACATCCACCAATAAAGCTTGAGAAAATTAGCATAATAGGTAAAAAAGAAGGCCAATTAGAAAAGTCTGTAGTGGTGAAACCTGCTGTTGTGCTGACAGAAACAGATTGGAGCAGGACTTGGTCAAAGGCGATGCCTGAATCAGCAAACCAACTAAATTGAATTAACACGACAAAACAAATCAACACCAAACCAATTTGAATTGCAAAAAAAGCCCTTAACTCTGGATCGTAAAAATATCCTTTTAAAGAACGACCACTCGCAGCTGCATAATGAAGAGCAAAGTTTAGTGCTGCTATCCATAAAAATACTACACAAACTATATTCACACCTGCACTATTAAAATGCCCTAAACTAGCGTCATAGTTACTAAATCCGCCAATAGCAATGGTAGAAAACGCATGACAAATTGCATCAAACCAATTCATTCCCACGATCCAAAACGCTAGAGCACAAACTACAGTCAGCGATAAATATATATACCAAAGATGTTTTGCCGTATCTGCAATTCTAGGTGTCATTTTCGAGTCTTTGACTGGGCCTGGGGTTTCTGCCCTGTATAATTGCATGCCACCCACACCTAAAATGGGTAAGATTGCTACAGCAAGAACAATGATCCCCATTCCACCCAACCATTGTAATTGCTGGCGATAGAACTGAATTGCTTTAGGCAAATAATCGATACCCTCAATAACGGTCGCTCCCGTTGTTGTCAGACCAGAAAAAGCCTCAAAAAATGCATCTGTCGTAGACATCTGAGGCTGTTCGAGTAACAAAAATGGTAATGCACCAAAACTTGCCAAAACTGTCCAAAATAACACAACAATAAGAAACCCCTCCTTGGCTCTTAAATCATATTTAAAACTTCTATTGGGATACCAAATGATTAAACCTGTAATTAAGCATAAAAGGAATGCCAATAAAAATGGTAAACCACTTCCATCTTCGTATATGACGGACACAATTACTGGAGGGATCATAGTGGCACTAAATAAAGCAACAAGAAGTCCTAATATTCGAATTATAGTACGGTATTGCATGTTTCAGCTTTGCCCCAAAACAATACTGCCATGTAACAAAGCTGGCAAGTTTGAAAAAAAATGTCTTAATTTTGGGTAAATCATCGGATAAATTTTTCTTGTAATTATTGTCTGCTAGACACCAAATTTTAAGTCTAATTAAAAAAATAGACACACGTTACGATGCATTACCATTCGCGACCATATTCACAATCTTTTATCTAATAAGATAACAGAAAGATCGGTGCGGCCAAAAATATTTTCAACAAAAGCGAAAACAATTTCTATTTACCAAATACAAAAGCGTACAAATATTTTCGTAAGCGCTCACAGACTTTTATTTTTGATGTTTTAGTTTTGTTTTAAAAGAAACAACTCTACAGAATAGACAAATCAAGGCTTATAATTTTTTATCGTAATTTAACTTTAAATATAACTTAAAATAATTTTAAAATATTCTTTTCTAGCGCTCAACATGAGTGTATCTTCTACGCTGGTTTGAGTTAACTGATTTTACTCCTCAAACTTTATCCACAAAAATAATTTTGTACAAAGTTTATCTGTAAAATTAATATGCTTTTAACAAGCCTATGTTTTTTATATGTTTTTTACTACTTTTCAATAACATTATCTGTTATACAATTAATTATTTAATACATTATCTACACAGTTATCCACAGATTTTTCTTTGAATTAATGATAAATTCCTACACCTTATAATATTCTCTCAATTTTCAATTTTCTAAAATGAATATGGACTCCCATTATGCCACCAGAAGCAGAAATACTCTCAAACCCTCTAGTACTTGTGGATGGTTCATCTTATTTGTTTAGAGCTTACCACGTACCTTATTTACAAGCGTTATCTACCTCTTATGGACAACCTACAGGTGCAATAACTGGTGTGTTGAACATGATAAAGAGCCTACAAAAAGATTATCCAAACGGAAACATAGTGGTGGTGTTTGATGCAAAAGGAAAAACTTTTCGTAACGATATGTTTGCTGAATACAAAGCGAATCGCCCACCAATGCCAGACGACCTCAAGACACAAATTGCACCGTTACATGAAATTATTGGAGCAATGGGTCTACCTCTATTAGTCATTAAAGGTGTAGAAGCCGATGATGTGATTGGAACACTAGCAAATCAGGCGTCTAAACTTGGAATTGAAACCGTCATTTCTACCGGTGATAAAGATATGGCACAACTTGTTACGCCCCATGTCCGGTTAATCAATACCATGACCAATGTTGAGATGGACGAAGCGGGTGTAGAAGAAAAGTTTGCAGTCAAACCAAATCAAATTATCGACTATTTAGCTTTGATGGGTGACAAAGTTGACAATATTCCTGGTGTTGATAAGTGTGGTCCTAAAACAGCAGCCAAGTGGTTGGCTGAGCATGGGACACTCGAACAAGTTATGGCCAATGCTGACAAAGTAAAAGGGAAAGTCGGCGAACACTTACGAAATGCACTCAGTCATCTTCCTCTATCCTACGAATTAGCTACGATTAGATTAGATGTAGATCTCCCTCAAAGTGTTCAAGACATCAAACCAACCGAAATAGATTTTGATAAGTTAATTGCATTGAGTAGCCAGTTTGAATTGAAGCGTTTACTGGCAGACACTCAACAAAAAGTAAAACAAGTTTCTACTTCTCAGCCTGTTTCAACAAATCAGACAAGTGAACTGACCACTGAACCTGGCAATTATCATACTATCTTAACCCAAGCAGATTTTGACATCTGGTTAGACAAACTAAAATCAGCCGATTTGTTTGCATTTGATACTGAAACGACCAGCTTAAACTATATGGAAGCGGAATTGGTTGGCGTATCATTCTCTGTGACTACTGGCGAAGCTGCTTACCTGCCTGTTGCTCATGATTATATAGATGCCCCTGAGCAACTTGACCGAACTCAAGTATTAGCATTGCTTAAACCTCTATTAGAAGATCCTAAAATCAAAAAAGTCGGGCAACATCTTAAGTATGATAAAAATGTGTTGGCTAACTACGATATCAATTTACAAGGCATTACATTTGATACCATGCTCGAGTCTTATGTACTCAACAGTGTTGCCACTCGCCACGATATGGATAGTCTGGCAAACATATACCTAGGACAAACAACTATTCACTTCGAGGATATAGCGGGTAAAGGCGCTAAACAGATTACTTTTAATCAGATACCTCTAGACAAAGCAGCACCTTATGCAGCAGAAGATGCTGATATAACTCTGCGTTTGCACAATGTTCTGTGGCAAAAACTAAGCGAAAATGTTGAATTAGTAAAAGTATTCAAAGAAATAGAGCTACCTTTATCGCCTGTCCTGGCAAAAATGGAACAATTTGGAGTGCTTATAGATAGCCAAAAACTTGCTCAACAGAGTCAAGACTTAGCAGTGCGTATTCTAGAGTTAGAAACCAAAGTACATGATCTTGCAGGCGAAGAGTTTAATCTAGGTTCACCAAAACAATTACAAGAAATCCTCTACAATAAAATGGATTTACCTGTATTGAAAAAAACGCCAAAGGGAGCACCATCTACTGCTGAGGAAGTGTTGCAAGAATTGGCTATTAATTACCCTTTACCTAAACTTTTGATGGAGTATAGGGGGTTAAGCAAGCTAAAAAATACTTACACTGATAAATTACCTAAAATGATTAACTCTCGTACAGGCCGAGTTCACACATCATATCATCAAGCAATTACAGCAACAGGTCGATTATCTTCTACAGATCCAAATTTACAAAATATTCCTATTAGAACTGAAGAAGGACGTCGCGTTAGGCAAGCATTTATTGCAAGAGCAGGTTATAAAATCGTTGCTGCAGATTATTCACAAATTGAATTACGAATAATGGCACATTTATCAGGAGATGAGGGGTTATTGAAAGCCTTTGCAAACGGTCAAGATATTCATACAGCAACAGCTTCGGAAGTATTTGAGACTGCAGTCGAAAAAGTCAGCGTTGAACAACGAAGAAATGCTAAAGCCATTAACTTTGGTTTAATTTACGGCATGTCTGCATTTGGCTTATCCAAACAACTTAATATTTCTCGTCACGATGCACAAAAGTTTATGGATTTGTATTTTGAACGTTACCCATCAGTATTAACTTATATGGAAAACACGCGGCAGATTGCCAGTGAAAAAGGTTATGTTTCAACCGTTTTTGGTAGGCGGTTATATTTACCTGAAATTAACGCCACCAATGGTATGCGTAGAAAAAGCGCAGAACGCGCCGCAATAAATGCACCAATGCAAGGAACTGCGGCAGACATCATTAAAAAAGCCATGCTGGCAGTTGATCTGTGGATTGAAACGTTGCCGATTGACGATGTTCGTATGATCATGCAGGTACATGACGAACTGGTATTTGAAATTAAAGAACATAAATTAAGCGAATATCAACTCAAAATTATTTCATTAATGGAGCATGCCGTGCAGCTTGATGTTCCGCTCATCGTTGAAGCTGGTGTTGGAGAAAATTGGGATGAAGCACATTAATTTCGCCTATTGATTTATTTAACGTGTGAACAAACATACAAGTTTTAAGCGGTAGGCATGAAAACTAGCTGCCTCTGGTATTTACGTGTTTCACGGCATATCTAATGGTTTTTTAACTCTAAACATAAATTAGTTTTGAACTTTACGTTTTGAATGGCCTCTTATATACAGTTTATGTGTTCTCATGTGTTTACCCCATTATTAAATGGGGTTTTTTTTATCTATATATTTGACGCAGGGTAAGGTTTAAAAACTTGCAGCGGTCGTTTCGTAATATACATGTACCAAATACTTTGTTCCGATCAGCTGACCAAAATCTTTTTTTACATGTCAATTATCTTCTTTTCATAGCCGTACCAGCTATCGAGTTTGTGTTCTAAGTTTTCTAAGCCAATACCATTGAGTGAAGAAAAAACATCTACTGTTACATCACCACAAAATGCTAGGGCTGCTTCCCTGGCGATCATTAACTGATTTTTACGTTTACCAGATTTAAATTTGTCAGCTTTAGTTAAAAGCGCAAGAACGGGTAAATCTGCTGTTACTGCCCAATGAATTAAGTCTTGATCCAAATCTTTAAAAGGATGGCGGATATCCATCAAAACAACTAAACCTTTAATACTCTCTCTTTTTTGCAAATATTCTCCCAAAGACCTTTGCCATTTCTTTTTTATATCAATTGGTACTTTTGCATACCCATAACCTGGCAAATCTATTAACCTTCTTCCCTCATCTAATTGAAACACATTAATTAGTTGTGTCCGACCCGGAGTTTTACTAGTCCTAGCCAACCCTTTCTGTCGAGTTAATTTGTTTAATGCGCTTGACTTCCCGGCATTCGAACGACCGGCAAAGGCAATTTCAATTCCTTCATCCGGTCCTAAATGTGAAATATCAGGGGCACTGATACTAAACTTCGCTTGACTATAATGACTCACATCAACTCCTGAAAACGCTACTAAACTAATATTTCTCTTATAGTTTGATATTATATCAGGGAAAAGGAAAATTAATGTGCTCATTAAAATTAGATAAATGATAAGTTATCTAATGATTTTATTTTACTGGCGACGTAAATGTGTAAAATGCTCCTTCAATATTTAAAGAGTAGTTAGCTAATCAATGCTTAATGAGATAAAGATGAAAAATATAGGTCTGCTAATCTGTTTGTTTTTAGGTTTTAATGCGAGTTCAGTAGCTCAAGGTGATGTTGATAGAGGCAAACTGAAATCTGTTACTTGCGGCGCATGCCATGGTGTAGACGGGAATAGTGCAATATCTATGAACCCTAAACTTGCTGGTCAACACGCCAACTATTTAGCGAAGCAATTAACAGAATTTAAATTGGCCAGTCAAACTGGCGGTAAAGAAGGC
>CAZMDX010000203.1:0-2353 GCA_964564805.1 uncultured Pseudoalteromonas sp.
CTCCGGCATTACGCATTTTTAAAATTGCGCCTTCAAGGGATCCGTCCATATCGATGCTTCGGCAGGCGGTCATATCAACAGTGACTTTGAAGCCTAAATTAGATGCATCAAGTGCAGAATATGCAACACAAAAATCAGTGGCTAGACCGACTATGGTAACAGTGTCAATTCCGCGCGTGTGCAGGTAACCTTCAAGTCCAGTTGGGGTAGTTTTGTCATTTTCAAAAAATGCAGAATAACTGTCAATTTGAGGACGAAAACCTTTACGGATGATCAAATCTGCTGTCTCGATTTTAAGCTCACGGTGAAAGGCTGCGCCATCTGTGCTTTGAATACAATGGTCAGGCCACAAAATTTGATGACCATAAGGCATTTCGATTATGTCAAAAGTAGATCTACCATCATGTGTCGAGGCAAACGAGGAGTGCTCTGAAGGGTGCCAGTCTTGCGTCAAAATACAAGCAGAAAAGTCAGGTAACATAGCATTGATAGGCGCAACGACGGCGTCACCATCTATAACGGCTAAAGCACCATTTAGGCAAAAATCATTTTGAACATCAATTACGATCAGTGCCTCGTTATCTGGTCGCATAGTCAACCTCCTTTGGTCTTAAATGTTTTAAGTATTTTGTAAATTTTAAGAATCCAATTAAATAAGACAAACTTTATATCTGCTCTATGCAACATAGTTTATGTACTTACTTAAAGGCAACCATATGGTATTATTTTTAAACAGTTGGTAAAGCGACAGAGAACATCGATACCACAGCGTAATAGTAATTAAACATTGAGCATAATATCGGCACTATTGCGTACATTACATTAACATCTAAGTGAGTTGTTTTTGATTCTAATTTTTGACTTTATAATAAAATAAGCGTTCAGCATATCATGACTCATACCAAAAACTGGAAAGCATACTATGAATGTGAATTTTTAAGCTATTGATTTATATATCATTAATCAATAGCTTAAAAATTTTATGAACCTCTTCCCACATAACCTTAATTAGATATTTTTTACAGACATAAATTTATATTACCTATTTAAAGTAATAGGTCGAATGAGGGATATACATTATTTATATACTGCCAGCTACCAAACAATATTTGCAAGTACATCAGAGTAGAATAGGGGGATACTGTAAATAAATATAATCTAAAACTAAACAATTGTTTGAGGTCATTGGCTGATTAGAGTCCCAGAAATATCATGCGTCAAGTTGAGACGTTTAGATGTCAAATCAGCATTATCAAAACATAACTTCATCGATATTGTGCTGATTAAAGTAGGGGCTTTGATTGTAACTAATTACTTTTATTGGTGATGACAACATAGCTAAAGGGGTACTTATTATAGTTGGCATCGGTATGTGCACTAGTGGGTGTATAATACATCGCTTTAAACAAAGAATGAGAGTTACGCGTAACACTACCATGTTTTGTGGATATCAAACTCAATATGCTTTGGGGAAGATAATCGATAGCAAAAGTATATAAAAAATTAAATGATACTGACAACCTAAAGTCCAAATAAAACTTAAGGTGGTTTTAGCTTATGCAGAACAACGAGAGTCAGTTGACCGGGTATCACATTCTATGATTAAACGTGGTTCGACTGGTGCATGATGATCCTGAGGCAGTGGAAACGTTATCACCAAGACTATGAGAAGAAAAAGCACGGCTACTGACATTCCTCATTTAAACCTCTGCATTACCTTTTTGACAGATGCGATGCGGATGCAAAAATTAGCAATTTTACCAGATAAATAGGTGTCAACGAAAAATCAAATTGAACAGCAGTACCATTTAATTAATAACATTGATGGAAGTATGTACTAAACACATTCGTATCACGTGTGAGTATCAATGTGGCTAGGCGCCTAATAACACCTCTGAATATTGACAACACTTACGGGTGATTTTACAAACACTTTTGATTATCGGAAATGTGTGTTCTTTGGTTATGCAAACATAGTTTTTGATGGTAGACGCATTTGGAGGTTATATTTATGCCAGTTGCTCGGACAAAATACTCAAGCTTGCCAATAATCATCGGCTTTCCAGCTAGATAACCATTTATTAACCTCACCAGCAGGCATGGGACGAGCAATACCATATCCTTGGGCTAACTCACAACCCATCTGCATCAGTGCTCTTCCATGATCCATGGTCTCTACACCTTCAGCTATCACGTCCCGCCGGAATGATTTAGCGAGTCCTATTATGGCTTCAACTATCGCTCGATCGTCTGCATCTTCTAGCATCTCACGTATGAAGCTCTGGTCGATTTTAATCAATTGCGCTGGCAGGCGTCTGAGATAGGTAAGTGATGAGTACCCAGTGCCAAAGTC
>CAZMDX010000204.1:0-2994 GCA_964564805.1 uncultured Pseudoalteromonas sp.
ATATTTGTTACCACTGACACCATAGGCTGCAGGTGAACGAAAGATGCATCACTTTCATCCGCTTCTGCTATGAGGTATTGACTATCGCCTAATCTAGCATTAGTGCCCGCACTATTTAACAAGCCACCAATGACAAAAGTAGGATCTAGTTTCGCCTCAGCAAAAATAGTTGAAATTAAACTAGTTGTTGTTGTTTTACCATGAGTGCCCGCAATGGCAATACCATGTCGAAAGCGCATCAACTCGGCTAACATTTCTGCTCGACGTATCACCGGAATACGTTTTTTATTCGCTGCGCTTATCTCTGGATTAGAATAGTCAATTGCACTCGAGACCACGACTACATTGGCTAATTCAATATTACTCGCAAGATGCCCTAAATAAATGGTCGCTCCTAAACTCTGCAACCTATTTGTCATCCCGTTTGCCTGACGATCAGAGCCAGAAATAGCATAACCTTCGTTAAGCAAGACCTCTGCAATGCCGCCCATACCTGCGCCACCAATACCAACAAAATGAATGTGCTTGATTCTTCGCATTTCAGGAACGTGGTAGTGGGTTGGGCTATCTATCTTCATGCTGCTTGCTCACTTAA
This sequence comes from uncultured Pseudoalteromonas sp., assembly GCA_964564805.1. GTDB lineage: Bacteria > Pseudomonadota > Gammaproteobacteria > Enterobacterales > Alteromonadaceae > Paraglaciecola. Next base: position 596 of record CAZMDX010000204.1, read on the forward strand.
TTCAATACAACAATGCGCAACTTCTTTAGCGGCATTCAAACGGGCAACGGTTTTACTGCGTTTCCCCATTTCTATTAATGTTTCCGCCGATAACACGTGTTTTTGCAGTAAAATTTGCAATTTATGCGCTGTCAGCTCACTTTGAGGTAATAAATATGCAGCTTGTATGTCAACCAAAGTTTGAGCGTTTTTTGTCTGATGGTCATCTACCGCATGCGGCAGAGGTACAAATATCGCGGTTAAACCGGCCGCTGCGACTTCTGCCACAGTTAAAGCCCCTGCTCTACATATAATTAAGTCGGCCCATGCATAAGCTTCGGGCATATCATCAATAAACTCGATAATTTGATAAGAAGTCGGATCAATAACTTGCTGAGAATAAGTCTGTTGCACAGTGACTAAGTGTCCTGCACCCGTTTGATGACGGACATTGATTTGTTTCATATCAGCTAGTGCTAAAGGAACCGTTTCGTTGAGTACCTGCGCACCTAAGCTACCACCAACAATTAATAGATTAAGGGGTAAATTAACGCTACTTTTAGTTGGCAATTCTGCAAACTCTTGACGCACTGGGTTACCGACCCAAGAGTATTTATTACTTAGGCCTAAGGCTTGTTCTGGGAAGGTTTTGTCAAACCCAGTCAAAACCTTTTTAGCAATACGCGACAACAGTCTATTAGTTAACCCTGGCACCGCATTTTGCTCATGTAAAATCAAAGGCAAACGATTTAACCACGTTGCTACTCCACCAGGCCCACTAGCAAATCCTCCCATCCCAATCACTATATGTGGTTGAAACTTTTTAATCACCTGATGCGCTTGTATGGTTGCTTTAATAATTTTAAAGGGTGCCAATAACAAAGTCACAACACCATTTTGACGCACACCAACTACGTCAATAAAACTGATAGGGTAACCCGCTTGTGGGACTATTTTAGCTTCCATTCGACCAGAAGTACCCAACCAATGAATTTGCCAATTTTGTGCAGCCAGTTCAGCAGCGACAGCTAAACCCGGGAAAACATGCCCCCCGGTACCACCCGCCATTATAAGGATTCGTTTAGTCATGTATGCCTCCAGCTTTTACGCTGGTTGATGACTCTAACTGCGCATCTTCAATCACATCCCCAATCACCATGTTGACTTCTTGTTTAGCTTTTTTGACTAATATACTTTTTTTACCTCTAGCTGCGCTTGATTTGTTGATGGCTTGAATACCATCAACTCGCATTTCAAAATCAATGCGCACTAAGATAGCCACCGCTACCGACATCACTATCAAGCTAGAACCACCGTAGCTTAGCAACGGAAAAGTGAGACCTTTGGTGGGAAGAACACCTGCACTAGCCCCCACATTGACCGCGGTTTGTATACTGAACCATATACCAATTGAATAAGCTAAATAAGCGTCAAAAGGGCGCTCTTTACGCAATGCTAAATTACCCATTGCCATGGCTTTCATAACAATAACCAACATGAGCATCAATACTGTTAATACCCCTGCAAAACCTAATTCTTCAGCCAAAATAGCCATAATAAAATCAGTATGAGCTTCTGGCAGATATTCAAGCTTTTGTAAACTATTACCCAAACCTTGACCAAACACATCACCACGACCATAAGCCATTAATGATTGAGTTAACTGATAACCACTACCAAATGGGTCGGCCCATGGATCTAAGAAGGAAGTAATACGTCTGACTCGATATTCTTCAAAAACGATGAGTAGTACCACCGCCAAAGAGCCAGCAATAGCTAAACTAAAAAACTGCCAAAGTTTGGCACCGGCCAAAAATAATAGTCCAATAGTGGTAAACAGCATGACAACAACGGTGCCTAAGTCTGGCTGTAACAGAAGCAATAAAGCAAGAGCAAAAAATACCACTAGGGGTTTGATAAAACCTTTTATATTGTCTGTTACCTCCTCGTATCGGCGTACTAAATATCCGGCTAAATAACAAAAGAAAAACAACTTCGCAGGTTCTGCAGCTTGAATAGTGATAGGCCCAACCACTAACCAACGAGTACTGCCATTAACACTTCGACCTAATATCAATACGGTAATTAATAAAATCACAGCTAACAACAATAGCCAAACATTACTCTTACGCCACCAGCGCATAGGTATTTGCATCACTATCAAGGCGGTAAACATGGCTAACAAAACATAAATACCATGGCGAATAGCAAAATGAAATGGGTTGCCAAACAACCTATCTGCAACCGGCATTGAAGCTGAAGTCACGACCACTAAACCAATGGATAACAAAGCAATAGCTAAGAGTAATAATGAGTGATCATATGGCTGAATATCAGCTTTTATGAACGCAGATTTTTTATCATGTTTAGACTCAAATAATTGTCTTAGGGTACTGACTTTATTTTCAATTATTGTATTC